>JACPWH010000277.1 GCA_016197185.1 Ignavibacteriota bacterium | reverse complement strand
CGAATCTATTGTGAATCCGAACGGTCGCAATGCGCCGCCCTTGACAATCCACAATAAACTGAAATCTCAAATTTATTGTTTCTCTAAGCTCTTCTTTCTCGTCTTCTGTTTGCTCCCTGTTTTCAAAGTACGTGCCCTAATCTAATGCCCGTCAATTTTCGTTTTCTGCCTTGTCAGCTTCTGCCGTTTTTCGCCGTGGCGTCGAGTAGGGATTACAAACTTACGACTATTGCGACCACTTTTCCAAAATATTTTTTTCAAATGGTCAAAAAAAATGCCGCTGGACAAGAGCGGCAATAACGTAAGTATATGAACAATGCTTCAATCAAATTTTAGCAACTATTTTACTGATAATATATATGTGCAGGAAAACTCATCAATGGTTTTGAGATGTGTTAAAATCACACAATTTATTTTTGAATCCTTGAAAATAGTTTTTTGGGGTGGCGGAAATTTGAGTTCAAAACCTGGTTTTTCTTTCAAAAACGACTATTGGTCTTAATCCACAACCATACCCGATATCTGCGGATGAGACTGACAGGTAAGATTGTACCTTTCTTCCAATTCATCATCGGGGAACGTTCGTGAAGATATTTGATTTTTTGACCTGCGTAGAAAAACCCTGTTTACTCTATTAAAGTAAACAGGGTTTTCGTGTTAAAAACTGTAAATATGGGTTTTGTATTTCGAATCAATGGCTAACAACAATCGGTTTAGTAATCAAACCTTTTTGGGTGTGGAATTGTACAAAGTACACTCCATTTGCAAAATCCGCCCCCTCAATTACCGCTTTATTGCCTGATACAGACTGGCTTGAAATCTCAACTCCCAACATGTTAAAAACTCGCATTGATAAAACACTTGATAGACCTGAGATTCTGAATGTTCCTGCTGACGGATTAGGCTCAATTGTAATACCTGTACTTGCTGCGCCGTTATTTTCTTCATCGTTAACTCCTGTAGAATTCTCACACTGGAAATCAATCATTGAGATTGAATAACTTAAAAGTGAACTTGGGGTTGCATTATCTGAATTTATACTATGAAGTATTCTCTGTATATTCGGCTGACTTATTATTGCGGTATTGTAATTGCTTAAATTCACCTCTTTCTTTAATTTCAGATCAATCAATAACTTATATACCTCAAGATCCGGAAACTCCTTACTCAATTCCGCGTTAACTTCAATAGCTTCTGACAGTTTCGCTAAATTCTCAAGCTTGTTGCTTCCTTCTATGACACTACGGTATACTTGCATAAATTCATTTTTTTGTAGCAAGTCTACCATTACGTTGTGATTAGTAATATCATAAAAATTTGCTATTTTAAGTTGATTGTCACTATTTTTAATGAAATTGGGCTCATTAGCAGGACAAGATTCATAGTATCCGTCATCATGTACAGCACATGAAGTTGTAGCTTGATTTATAAGAATGTCTCCACAACAATGTTCATCTAATGCAGTCCAATCTTCTATCGCTGTTATTGGCGGAGCTAAACTTGGAGGAATAGGAGGTGCGTATGCAAGACACGTTGCGTTCCTTCTTACATGTGCCATAGTTGGTGGAATGATACTCGGAGGAAAGTAATTATGAGCAACATTTGGAGAAAATGTACCTAATCCTGTATATAGCAAATTAAAATGTGCGCCAACCGACATAGAGTTATGTCCACAGTCCATAAAGAGTGAACAACAAGAATTACTAATACTTATATCCGTACAAAAATTCCACTCACATGCCTTAGACAAATAACTATTATGTGAATTAGGATAACCGCTTTCTCCCAAATGTATAAACTCATTTCTTCCATAGACTACTCCATGGCCGGATTCCACTATATCCGACATTCTAATTGGAGTACAACTCGCCAATATACCGATTACATATTCATTAAAAATATTATCTCGTAATCGTTGCTCTAAACTGGAGATTGCCGAAAATGAAATTTTTGATCGTGTATACATATTGTCAAGTGTTTTACCGGTTAACGACCTGTCTCTGATACTCCCAAATTTAACTAAATCATATGTATTTGAACATAAGAATGTTGTCGAACCAAAATCATAATCCCCTATACCGCAAAAATCAAATGATGAAAACCCCACCCGAACATTTCCACAATCAAAAGTATTTATTCCAAATTCCAAGTTAGTAAAATTGTTATTGTTCAAAAATGCATTAGTATAACCTTCAATTATAACACCCCCTGTATTATATATTGTTTTGTTAATATCATTATTACTGTTAGGGGCAGGTACAGGTAAGCTTAGATCTTCAAATTTACAATCTGTAATCAATACATCGTGGAAATCACTATTCTCACATACCTGGCAATTATTATAATACAATGATAACAAATAATCAAACTTAAAACCTGGATTCGTTGTGGATGTTTTAGAATAGAATTCACATTCATCTATTGCTCCATTTATTCTTATATTTGAGCCGTTAATAGATACATCCTTCAAAACTGCATTTTTTAATGTTAGTTTTTGCAAATCTGCATCTGCACAATCGCCTTTCATATATATAACCGGCTGGGTTTGAATAAACTGATGATCGGAATAAGTAGGGTAATCAAAATCAGTCGGAAGACAAGTCTTCGCTAATTGACCCACGATATTTGCTTTTTTTGTACTTAGCGCATTAATTGTAAGAATGCCATTACATATTTGTTTTTCATTACTTAATACTAAAGTAGCATTTGTATCTATGATAATTGAGCCACCAGGCTCTACATTCAAATATTTTACTTTCGCGACTGAACCACCCACTAATATAACCGACCCATGATTTTTTATATTTAATTCACAATCAAAAGTAGCAACTGCATCTACATCAATATACAACGTAACGCCATCTTCTACTGTAACTTTTCTTCCTGTAGTACTTGTAATTTTAGTATTATGTTGCATTACATCTTTTCGAAATATACCCATTGCTGTCCATCCCCCTTTGAGGTGAAAGTCTTTCTCGCCATTCAAATTTACGGATGCCCCAGGCTGCATAACAACCTCACCATTAGCATAAATAAACCCCTTATTGATTACATTGACATTCCCATAGATTTCACTTGGACCTGAAGTTGGATCCCGCTTTCCAAAACCAATGCATCCAGACTCTGCTGCTACTCCGTTATCAATCGAACCATCTAAAATAACGTCGCCGATCCGTAAATTTCCATGTAGTTCAATATCCTTTATCATGCCCTCCATTTCAATTATTGAGCTATTTGTAGAACTTGTTCTTATATAATGATTATATTGGGGTTGGTCACTAAAAATTATACCGTCGATTGCCAAAATACATCCTGGTGGAACTTCTAAATAATTCTGAGCTAAATTTGTACTTGTTATCTTTGTTACACCTTGATTATTATGAAATTCACCTGGTAATGACACCCCGCCCCATTCTAAAACATTTAATTCACCGTCGTTTCCTGTTGAGGGTCCTCTGAAAAGAGGCATTTCAAAATCCCCCGTACCTTCTTTTACTTTAGACCCGAAGTGCATCGCTTTTCTTCCACCGTATGGTGTACCATTTGCTGCAGGTAAAGTATAACCCCGAGCATCTCCTGCATTATCTGCATTAAATGTTAGAGAAGTGCTTCCTGAAAGATTATACTCATACGCTCCTTTTTGCATTATTGAGTGAGCTACAGCACGATATGCATCTACCAAACCAAATCCCATTCGCTGGGCCCAACTTCTTTTCAAATTGTCGTTCCACTGGGTCTTATAATTATATTGAATCTTTGAGCCATCCAAGTTCTCATCGGAGTTAAACGATTTCATTGACGAGAGAATATCTGTCTGTATATCTGTACTAAAATTTTGGAAATCAGGGATTTTCTTTGCAGTAAAAGTCAAGATATCATACGCCTTTCTTTGCACATCCTTCCCATTGATAGGTTTACTATTACCATCTAATGGCACACCCATAAATTTATTTGCTGAAAGCATTAAACCAGTAATGCCCGAGACTATAGCGGTAGCATTAGATACTCCTGAAATATTAATATCATACTTTCTATCATTTCTCCACCCAGGAAAGAACCCATCATGCATTTCTCCATCAGCTGCTGTTACGACAGCAGGTGCAACAATATCCGTCATTGCTTGTTCTTTTGCATCTTTCCTATCGAATATATTTGAACTTTTATCGAACTTCTGTGTACCCGGAGAAAAGTTATGGTAAGTCCAAAATTGAAAATTGTCACTATAAACCATACTATTTGCTGGACTCGTATAATCATTCCAAGGGTTACAATTTCTATCCAAGAAGTCACCTACATCTGTACCGCCAACACATATTACTTTGTAATCTTTTGCGGGATTGGCTGGATAAGCAGGATCTATAAATGTGGATGCGCCAGGCCATCTTTTACTAGGTTCATTGGGATATACACCATCCGGTCGGATTCTCTTAAGATCCATACCCCTAGTGTTACCTGTATTTGCCACACAAACAATTCCTGCATCTATATCTTTACTATAATATGTACCAGTTTGCTCATAACTCATATTACGGATATCCGGAAATTTTATATATCCATTTACCACACCATCAATATCAATTTCAGAAGTGGGATCATTACCTGAAATATCTGTAGCAATTCCTTTACACTGTGGAGCTGAACCAACTAAGGGGTAATCATTGCCATTTTGTGCAATAGCACAAGACATTACATATAAACCGTGACCGGTTTTCAGAGTCATCATCTGCGGGAAAAATGCATCTCCCTTATTCGGTTTATTAACAAGATTCGGAACTACGTCGGGATGACTCATTTCTATATCCATATTCCAGAATTCTTCAAAATCAATACATACATCCGAACTGCCGTACGTTAACTCCCACGCCATAGGTGCGTTTATGTTGTACATATATGATTGAAAACCATTAGGTCGGTAATTTCGATAGACATGATCTGGATAGAGTACTTGAATTTCTCCAATTGAATTATTTGCTTTCATTCCTTTATCATTTGGTATAATAGTTGGAGTTGCGGCTCTCATTTGAAACGCTACTTTTCTCACAGAATCAATTGTAGTGGTAAAATGTTCTGCAATAAATTCACCATCCTGATATTCATCAAAATAAAATCTTATTGAAGGACCTAACATTAATATCGAATCAGAAGGAGGGAATTGTAAGCCTTGAAAAAAAATCAGACCGAATGTATCCTGTAATCCCAAAAATCTATTTAACAAATCGAGATGTGCTGAATCAATATCACTCACCCCTTTCACTTCTCCGGAATCCAATTGATGATCGAATGGGTAAAAATTGGGTGGGAAACTTATTGCGAACCATCTTTTTGTAAAAAGATGTCCAAATGTAGGTGAACCCGAACACGTATCAATCATTACTGAGTCAGGATTATGGCTACCTTGGGATATACCTGTAGAATCAAAATGGAAATCATTAGATAAAACCATTTTAAGGCAACTGTCAGGTGGGGGTGCTGAGAAAGAGGTTACAAACGCCCCACAGAATAACAAAAGAAACATGGATAAAAATAACAAGGGTTTTCTTTTAGTGAAAGAATTTTTCATAGTGAAATACTTCCTATTCTTTGATAAATTTAAATGAATAATTATTTGTTTTCAAAAAATAAGTACCGCTTTGCAGCATACTTATATCAATCGTGTCTTTATACTCGCTTTCCAATACTTTTTTACCATCTAAGGAAACAATTTCTATTACACCTCTCACCACACCTGCTTTTTCTTCTTTGATGGTAATATATTCTTTAACAGGATTGGGATAAATAGAAATAAAGTCTGCTCCGACAGTTTCATTCACATCAGTTCCACCACCGGTAGGAGTTGCCGCTCTCATTTGAAATGCTACTTTTCTCACAGAATCAATTGTATTGGTAAAATGTTCTGCAATAAATTCACCATCTTGATATTCATCAAAATAAAATCTTATTGAAGGGCCTAACATTAATATCGAATCAGAAGGAGGAAATTGCAAACCTTGAAAAAAAATCAATCCAAATGTATCTTGTAATCCCAAAAATCTATTCAGGAAGCTAAGATGTGCAGAATCAATATCAGTTACACCTTTTACTTCTCCTGAAGCCAATTGATGATTGAAAGGATAAAAGTTAGCCGGGAAACTTATTGCAAACCATCTTTTTGCAAAAAGACGTCCATACGTAAGTGATGCAGGGCATGAATCTATCAATACCGAATCAGGATTATGGCTTCCACCTTTTCCAAAAACATAATTATTAGGTAGTACCATTTTGTAGCAACTATCTATACTGATTGCAGGTGTAGCATTAAGTGTGTTTATATCAAAAAGTATTGCAACGAACATTGCAACAAAAAAAAGTAAAATCGTTTTCATTGTTAACCTCAAGATAATAATAAAATTAAGTTTATTACCATTCGGTAATGGTCATCCCGTATAGGGTATTTTGACTCACTGTTTTTGTGAAGATACTACTATTCACTATGCGGTAATCTTAACAGCTAAATATTAGCGGCATGGTGTCGTTGTGTTTTTTATGATTTGATTTCTTTCGATTGTGAAAATTTATTACTTACAATACAATCTCTAATATTTCTTTAGAGATGTAAGTTAATTAATTATTTATTATCCACCAACTGTAACGCACGATTTCAACGCACGATTTCAACGCACGATTTCAACGCTTTTCTAATAACAAATACAACAAAACAATTACAATCATCTATGCTTCAGAAACTTTAAAAATTTCTCAAAAAACCCACCAAAACCTACTATAATATTTCCATCATACCGGACAAAAAAATAGCCCATAGCAAAAATGCTATGAGCTACGTATTTTTTGATTATCAAACATTAATCAGCAGATCTACTGATCATAATCCACAAGCACATCCGATGTTTGAGGATGAGACTGACAGGTAAGAATGTACCCTTCTTCCAATTCATCATCTGTAAGTGCCTCGCGGCTATCCATAATCACTTTACCGGAAATAAGTTTCCCGCGACATGTACAGCACGCTGCAATCTGACACGCATACGGCGGGTCAAGGTTTTGGCGGATAGCGGCAGCGAGTATAGTTTCTTTTGGCTCAACAGTAATAGTATAGTTGCCACCGTAGAGGCGCAGTTTGACTTCACGGCTTTGTGGTTCTTCCTCAACAGAAACTACTGTTACAGTATCATCATGTACAGAAGGTGGAAGTGTGAAATATTCTTTGTGTACATTCTCTTTAGCAATATTCAATTGTTCTAATGCAGATTCAGCTTGCGCCATCATACCGCCCGGACCACATAAAAAATAGTGAGCCAATTGAAGTTCCGCACCAAGATTATTCTTGATAAGCGTAGCTATCATCATAGCATCCATTCTGCCAACATGGGCTTTGACACCACTTGATGGCTGCTCCATTATATGTAATACCGATAACCGTCCGTCACTTTTTTGTTCTAATGATGCAATTTGATTTTTGAAGATAATATTAGCTTCGTCTCTATTACCATATATAAGGATAACACGGCTCTTCGGTTCAATAGCAAGAACTGACTTTAGAATTGCAAGTAAAGGGGTAATCCCGCTCCCACCTCCTAATAATACATACGTTCTTTCATTTGACGAGGAGAGGTCGATCGTAAAATTCCCCATTGGCGGCATTACTTCGATGGTGTCCCCTTCACGAAGTCTCTCATTTAAAAAGCGTGAAACAAATCCATCTTCGGTAGATTTGACGGCAATAGTATGATATTCACCCATCGCAGGACTGCTACATAAAGAATATGCACGGTTGAATGTTTTGTCACCGATTGAAACCCGCAAGGTGAGATATTGCCCATGTTTGTATTTAAAAGTTTCCCGTAAATTTTCAGGAACTGCAAATGCAATCGAGACTGCGCTTGCAGTCTCACGAGTTACTTTTGCCACAGGAATTTTGTAAAATTGTAATGCCATAGTTCCTTTTCAGAGTGTAATGAGACAGGTATAGATGTTTTTATACTATTCTTAACGTGAAGTATTACTATTATATACTGTCACTCAGAGGGAGTCCCCGACCGAAGAATCTCAGTTAAGATGATATTTGAGAATTAATTCATGTACAATGCATACTTATCAGATATAGTAATTTTCATAGTTTTCATATCATTTAGAAATACAAATTCTTAATACTCAAGAGTCGACTAAACTGAGATTCTTCGGTCGAAGACTCCCTTTGAATGACGTAAAAAGGGGTTGTATTATTCTCCCATCCCTACCAAAATCCCAAATCAAGCATCGCTGATTCGCTCATCATAGCTTTATCCCAAGGGGGCTCAAATGTCAACTCTACATGAACACTCTCAACTTCGGATATGGCAATGATTTTTTGCTCCACTTCACCCGGGATCTGTCCGGCAGCAAAACAACCCGGCGACGTAAGAGTCATTACCACATCCACATGATTACCATCCTTAATTTTCACTTCATAGATTAATCCCAACTCATATATATCAACAGGTATTTCCGGGTCATATACGGTTTTGATCGCAGCTATCACCTTCTCATAGAGCGTAGTCGGCTCCGAAATTTGTGCAGAAGAAGTTGGTTCTTTTCGTTCCGGTTGATTCACAGGCAGAGGAAAGAATGAGTCCATAGAAATAATCTTGCTTTAGAGATGTTTGAATACAATTTACGCAGAAAATTTATTCTGTCGAGGTGATTTGCTTTCCTTCGAGGGCAGATTTAAGGGTATGCCATGCAAGCGAGGCGCACTTTACTCTGGCAGGAAATTCCCTTATTCCTGCAAATACGGCAAGTTTTCCAAGTTCATCAGTATCGAATTGATCATCCATTTCGGCAGTTACGAGGTCATGGAATTTTCCGAATAACTCCTCCGCTTCCGCAATAGTCTTACCTTTGAGAAGGGTAGTCATAATTGAAGCCGACGACTTTGAAATTGCACATCCCGAACCGTTGAAACGAATATCGGTTATTATATCACCTTCAAGATTCAGATAAACATTAATATGATCACCACACAGGGGGTTCAAACCCTCTGCAGAGCAATCGGCATGTTCTATCGTCCCAAAATTATGGGGATTCTTATTGTGATCGAGAATTACTTGCTGATATAATGCTTGGATTTCGGTCATTACATATAGTATAGATTGTGATTTCGAGTACTCAAAACAGATACTACAACGTATATCAGACGAATTTCGTTCAAGAGAGCTCCCTTACACTTGTAGTGCTTGATGTACCGCAGCAAGTAATTTATCTGCTGTAAATGGCTTGGACAATCTGCCCGAGACTTTTGCGTGTGCTAATTTTGATGCTATCTCACCTTGCATCAATCCGCTTGCAGCTACAATCCGCGCATCAGGGTTTATCTTCTGAACAATCTCAATTAATTCAATTCCGTTCATTATTGGCATCATAACATCAGTCAGAATCATTGAGATTTCATTATGCTTCTCACGGTATATTTCTGCTGCTTCCTCTCCATTTTGAGCAATGATAACTACATATCCATTTTCTATAAGAATATCCCTCGATATTGTCCTGATAAGTTCTTCATCGTCCACAACCAAAATAACTTCTTGTTTCCCCGACCTGCGGATTGCTTGCTCTTCCTCAACTTCAATTTTATCGGCAGTAATATGGGCAGGCAGATATACTTTAAAAGAAGTACCGTTACCTACTTCACTATAGACATTAATAAACCCGCCGTGATTTTTTACAATCGTAAACACGGTTGCGAGCCCCAAGCCGGTTCCTTTCCCTTCAGCTTTCGTTGTGAAGAACGGGTCAAAAATTCTATCACGAATTTCGGGCGGAATACCTTCACCACTGTCTCGGACAGTTGTTACTACATATTTCCCGATTTTAGCATTGATATTCTGGCGAACAATTGTATCGTCAGTGGTTTGAAGAGTAACATCAATATCGAGTTTTCCACCTTTCGGCATGGCATCGCGAGCATT
>JACPWH010000276.1 GCA_016197185.1 Ignavibacteriota bacterium | reverse complement strand
TAGAGGCGACTGCTGTCGTTTTTGATTTGCCGAAATCTCGAGTTTATTTGATTGGTGTTGGAATAATTATCATACTTGTAGGTGGAAGTGTGTTATTTATGAACTACCGTTCGGGATTATTCAACTATTTGCAATATTACTTTGCCGTTATGCGGTAAAAAAGTCTATGAAGAATTTTATCCCACTACGGCAAAGTCGATTTGCAGTATTGTCTTGCTTATATTTAGTTGTTTTTCTGTGTCAGATACCAATACTTACTGCCCAAGATGAAGGTCCCGATGAGAATGTGTCTGCGACGCATAATGTTCTTAATTCAGCAATGCTTTCCCCACAGTTTCTGGTTAACAGTGATGAACCGGATATAGATTCTTTAATTTTAATCAGCACTTCAGTAAAAGCAAATATTGCCGGAGTTATTAGTGATGTCCGTGTACTTCAGCGGTACACATATAGCGGAACAAAGCCACTCGAAGCAGCCTATGCAGTTCCTCTTTCATTACAAGCTACAATGCATGGAATAACAATCAAAGCAGCGGGGCAAATCATTGCTTCCTCAACCCAAGACAGAGAAGTTGCAGGTGAAATTTACGACAAAATAAAAAAGAAAATAGATCCTTTCTTTGTTGAATGGAAAAGGGCAAATATATTTCAAGTTCATATATCAAACGTTCCAAACGGTACGGTCATTGAGGTAGAAACGCATTATACGGAATTACTCTCGCCTTCTGGAGGTATATATCAGTTTTTTTATCCGAAAACTGTTAAGCCAAGATATATGAAGGTACTTAATGTTGTCCCTTTGTTTAGAGATACATGGGCTGATTCGAGTTTTGAGGAACCACCTTCTTATCCTTCGGGGATGTTCTCCCTGTCAGTTTCTCTTTCGGCAGGTACATCTGTTGCGAGTTTGAATTGTATATCTGAGTCCCATAAAATAGTTACTCAAGAAGAAGCAGGTAATATTCTTTCGGTCAACCTTCCGTCAAGCGAACCACTCAACAAAGATTTTACTCTAACGTACCAATTAGCCGGAAGTAAGCCTCAAGCAAATCTTATGCTTTATCAAGGAGCAAAGGAAAATTACTTTCTCCTGACACTGCATCCTCCATTGGAAAACGTTGCACGGGAACTTCCACCGCATGAGTATATCGTTTTAGCAGATTCTACAGTAACAGATGGTGAATCAAGTAATATTATGCAAACAGTATTTGCTGATTTTGCTCAAACTCTGCGCCCTAAAGATAAAATCAATGTTGTTACATTTGGAAGCAGTTCAGAAATTCTAACTCCTAAGTCATTACTTGCTACCCCGGAAAATGTAAAACAAGCAGGAATATTTCTCGAAAAGCCGCCTTCAACAGGAACTGAACATTCAAAATTACTTGCAGCCTTGCAACGGTGTATTGCTCTTCCGACAACAAACGGTTACTCCCGCTCAATTATCATTGCAACAAACGGGTATGTATCAGTCGATCAGGAAACATTTGATTTTATTGCAAGTAAGCTCAATGTTGCCAATATATTCACAGTTGGAATCGGAGCAAATACGAACCCTATATTTTTCAATATCATCGGGCGACTCACAATGAGTGAGCCCACAATCATCTCTACGCCCGAAGAAGCAAAAGCCAAAGCAACAGATATCGGAGGATATATACAGTCATCTGTATTGACTAAAGTTAAAGTTGATTTTAAGGGTTTGGAAACGTATGATATTGAACCCGCAAGCTATCCTGATGTGTTCGCTAATCGTCCTGTCTTTATTTTTGGAAAATGGCGAGGGAAACTTCAAGGAAAAATGATAGTTAAGGGAAATGCACTCGGTGCCCCTTTTGTTTCGAGTATCGACCTTGCAGCTACAAAACCGAACGCAGCAAATATTGCATTGCAATATCTGTGGGCACGTTACCGCTCTACAAGATTGGCAGATTATAACATCTATAGTCGAGATTCAAAACGCGTAGAGGAAATTTCCTCACTCGGAACTAACTTTTCTATTCAAACTGTTTATACTGCTTTCACTTTTTCCGGAATAGACACCTCATCTATTCCCAATCAAATTTACGCAGTTGTTCAGCAACCACTTAATCTTAATCAGAATTCATCGAGTACGAGCAGTTCCCCCGGACTTGCAAGTACTACTGTAGTTGAAGTTGCTGTAGCAGCTTGTTCGATAGCAGATGCGGACTTTGCAGAAGAAGAAGGGTTTATTACAGTTGGTGAAATAACAATTGATAAAGGATTGAGTCCCGATGCGGCAAAAGCACAAATTGACCAGCAATTATACGATTTACAACTTTGCTATGCAACTGCTTTGCATCATTACCGACATCTCCAGGGTAAAACCAAGTTTCGAGTCGTGTTAGACGCTACAGGAGCAATTGCTGAGATTTCCCTTTTGGATTCAGAACTGAATATTGACGATGTGAACCAATGTATTCTCGATGCAGTACGTAAGTTCAAGTTCACTGCTCCGCCGGATACAACACCTGCTGTTACTTTTTTACTTGTTTTCGAGGTAATATAGATTTACTGCAAAGTACTATCGATTAATTATACCAAATCATAAAAAAAACCCTTAGAGAATCAATAAGTCTATAAGGGTTTTTTACTTTATTTTTTTACTACAATCAGAGTTTCGAATTCTCATCTATAGTATCACTGCCACCTTCACAGTTGCTACTCCAATAGGAGAAACAAGTCGAACAAAATATATACCATCGGCAGATATATTAATCGGGAAATGATGTTCTCCCGCATCAAGTAATCCCTCGTAAATAGTACTGACTGTTTCACCCAACGAATTTACAATATTCAATCGAACTTGACTGTTCGCTGGGAGTGCAAAATGCACTGATGCACTTTCTGATAGAGGGTTTGGTGTTACACTCATTCTAACTCTATCAGAAACCCAATCATTAAGAACTGATGAAACTACCCCGCTTCCAAAAACAAAAATTGTATCATTTCCACTATTTGTGAAAAATCGTATTTGCCCGTTTTGGGTTGTGGATGACGTAGGAGCAAAACGTATTGTTACTTTTGAATTACCGAATGGAGGAACTATGAATGATTTAGGAATACAAGAAAACATCGAATTAGTGGAGGATACATTTGTTACCCTAAGAGTATCTGAACCCATGTTACCGACCTCAATAAGGGTATCTGTAAATTTACCTGTTGCTACTGATCCAAATAATATTGATTTACTTACAAACTGTATCTTAGCATTAGGTTTTATTCCTTCTCCAGTTACTAAAATAGTATCCGGAATAGTATTGCTTACTGAACGTAATGTTGTTGAAACTATTCCCTCAAACGACGGAGAGAAACGAATCTTTACATCAATACCTTCTCCCTGAGCAAGGGTAAATTGTGATGGAATAACAGAAAATGAGTTAATGAAAGGGTTTGAAGAGTAGAAATTTGATACCCTAAGTGTATCATTTCCGGGATTTGAGATGTGAATTATTGTATCTTTTGAAGAAGAAACAGTTGCTTTGTTAAAATTAACCTCATGTATATTAAATTGAATTGAGGCAGCTTTTATTGCTTGGAGAGAGAGTTTGTATGTACCACGATTTGAATAAGCATATACTGCTTCATTAGTTGCAACCAGCCCGCGAACTGTAACACTGTCCAATCCGGCATAAAGCCATGATACACCATTATCACCGGTAGCATATACTCCTCTATTAGGTGTCTGATTAATTACAGAACTATAGGCTACATACAATGTACCTGAAGAATCTACTGCCATTGCTCGAACATCTGAGAAAGCAGAAGGAGGAGATTTTATTTTCTCCCATCGGGTATCTTTTTTACGAAAAATCGACGATACACCATTTACTACTGAAGTTCCGCAATACGTACTTAATTTACCTGAAGTTATTGCAATAACAGGATATTTGTTCAAACCCATCGTATCTACTGTCCACACGCTTTCGGTATAAGAGCGTTTGTATAATAATGAACCCTCTACGGCAAGTGTTGCTCGATCAATTACCCCACCCACATACTGATTTGTCATCGAAAAATCAGTATGCATCACAAATCCTGCTTGGATTTGGCTTGATGCCTCAAGCCCCATCCCAAGTGTATCAATCGACCATATAGGGTTTGCAGAATACAAACGTAAAGAGAAACCTGTTGCGCTCGAAACGATTATTTGCTTTCTTCCATTTCTGTCAGCATAAAAAACCGAAGGGAAGAAACCCACTGATGGTACATTACTCAAACCGACAGTGTCAATTTCCCACTTCCAGCCATTATCATGACTCGAATATATTGCTCCTTGTTGACCGTTATTCGAACCACCTGTGGATGATAACTGAAAATATGAAATACCCGCCTTATCCGAGCGAAGTAATGAACGTGAACCGGAGAATCCGGTTAGCGGAAAGACCTTTGTCCACGATGTGCCCTGTTTACGGAAAATTCCCAACCCTGTACTGACTACCGTAGTATTCCCAATAAACTGAACTCCGTAAATTTCCTCAGCCATAATGCCTAACGATGAATATTGCCATGATTCACCAAAATTCATCCCGGTAAAACATCCGAAACTTGTTCCAAGCTCTAAAGTTGCCTCTCCGAAAATATCAGTTATCCGAACTTGCTGCACTCCTGCAAAGGAACGCAATCCTGCATCAATTCTTTCCCAAGAAATAGCCCCGTTGAGTTTACGGATAAGTTGTGAATTATTCGAACCTGTGGTAGCATACACAGCATTACTTGTATCATCTGTAAATCGTGAAATCGTTATATTCCCTATACCGGCTGTATCACGTACCCACGTACCACCCTTATCCAACGACATCCATATTCCTTTTATAGCTGTTCCTGCATACATCTTTCCATTACGACTACAGAAAACAGATGAAACACTATGAGTGTCGGCTTTAGATCCGATTTGCTTCCAATTTGAAGTTACTTTGTCAAACTTCCATATCCCCTTATTTGTTGCAGCAAATAAATCATCAGAACTGTCGAGTGTTAAATCTGCGATTGTCCGCTTCCCTAATCCGGCAGTATCTTGTTTCCAAGTACCCACATTCTGCTGGGTTTGATAAATGGTTGATCCAAACTGAATTGAAATGTCATCAGAAAATATAATTTTCCGAAAAGATGAATTTCCTAAATATTGAACCGGCGTAGGATACGATTTTGACTCGGAGAAATTATCAATTTTTCCTAAATAAGTAAATACAATAATTTCGCCATTATCTAAAAGTACTGCATAGTTACGAATATCGCCAACTTCATTTGATTTAAACACTGCATCAACTATTTTCCTTGCAGGGATGGTTTGATACAATTGCTTGCTTTTACTCCAAATACCTTTTGTAAGTTTAGAGCTGTAAATCGTTGTTTTTGTTGTTATTAGACGATAGACTTCACTTCCTGTAAATATATTTACCGAAACAATTGCTTCACCGTCCGGCATCTCTATACGTTGAGCTTTTGCAGTACAAAATACGAAACTCATAATAACAGCACTTACCAGTGCAATTCGCGTCAATGAAGACACAAAACACATAGTTATCCTTGAGATAGTAGTTTGAAATATGAAATTTGTGCTGTTTTTAAGTCACTTAC
>JACPWH010000214.1 GCA_016197185.1 Ignavibacteriota bacterium | reverse complement strand
TTTATAATTTTCTTATTTTATAATCTTCTCATTTTTTTCTAAACATACTTTTTACAAAGATTTTTCCATTATGATATTTCTCTATAATTCTCTTTGAGAGGGAAAGCCCGAGTCCCCATCCTCTTTTTTTGGTTGTATAGCCCGGTAGAAAAACCTGACGGCGAACCTGAGCAGTCATTCCTTTTCCTGTGTCTCGAACAGTCAGACAAATTTTACCTCGTGCATTCCAAAAGAGTTTCACATTTACTGAGCCGTTTTGTGATTCAATTGCTTCAACTCCATTTTTGAGAAGGTTCTCAATTACCCATTCGAACAAATCCACATTAATGTTTGCAATTATTGTTTCGTCAAGCTGGCGATTTATCTCGATTTTTTTACCTAAGTGGGGAACACGTTTCTGATAATATGCGCATACTTTTTCAATAATAGCACTTATGTTTTCCGGTTTCTTTTTTGGAAGGGAGCCAATTGTAGAAAAACGGTTAGCAATAATATTGAGTCGGGCAATATCATGCTCCATTTCATTGATAGTTTCTGCAAAAAGCTCAGGTTCGTTTACATTCATTTTCAATATCTCAATCCATGCAAGTAAACTTGAAAGTGGAGTGCCGAGTTGATGTGCAGCTTCTTTTGCCATTCCTACCCAAACGTTTGATTCTTCTGTCCGGCGTAAATAGCTGAATGCAATATATCCGATAAAAATAAATGCACTGACGATGGTAATTTCAACAAATGGAAGAAGTTGAATTCTGCGGAGTAAAGGGGAGTTCGAATAGTAAATTCGTTGGATAAGCACACCTTCTTCATTCTTTATATCAATGGGAGGGTATAAACTACCCATTTCCTGAACCATATTCTGCATGAATAGCTTCTGTTGCTGAACGGACAGAGAAGTATCAAGTGCAATATTTTGAGAATAATCTGCATAAGGAACATTAGGGATGTTCTGTCCGTCTGTAAAAATTGTCGGGAAGGAGATAGTGCTGTTAATCTTTGCTATAGTGAAGAGCAAATCATCCGCATTTGCATTCGGATTAGAAACAAAACGGGAATAGATTGCTGCATAAAATTCTACGGTTTTTTTTTCACGGTCACTAAGTTCATTAACGATAAGACGAGTATAAAGCAAAACACCTACTACCATAACAAAAGCAAAGAATGAAAGAAATGCTTTGATTTGCCATTTAGTTAGGGTACGTTTCCAAACTTTTTGAACAGGGTGTAGGGGTTTCATACGGCTATCTAAACATTAGGAAATTCCGAATTGCCTAAAAATAAACGCATACTCTAAGGCAGCTTGCATATATTGCTCATAACGACCGCTCACGCCAAAGTGTCCGGCGTTCATATTTGTTTTAAGGAGAACAAGATTATCATTGGTTTTCATTGCTCTAAGTTTGGCTGCAAGTTTCGTAGGTTGCCAATACTGTACTCGCGGGTCGTTAAAACCTGAGAAAAGGAAAATATGAGGGTACGGTTGCTGCTTAACATTATCATAAGGAGAATATGAAATCAAATATCTATAATGCTCTTCTATTTCAGGGTTGCCAAGTTCGTCGTAATGAGCAATTGTGCCTGCAAGAGATGAATCCAAAAGCCTGGTTATCATATCTACCGCCGGAACACGCGCAATAACAATTCCAAACAAATCAGGGCGTTTATTTGCTGCTGCACATACGAGCATTCCGCCTGCACTGCCACCTGATATTACAATTTTGTGTGGGTTAGTATATTTTTCTTGAACGAAAAAGTTAGCACAGGCGATAAAATCATCGAATACAATTTTTTTTGACAAAACTTTTGCTTGATTGTGCCATTCTTTACCCAAATATCCGCTTCCGCGAATATGTGCAAGGGCAAAAATAAACCCTCTTTGCAGAAGTGATATACGAATTGTGGAGAAGGTGGGCGTTTGGGTGATTCCATAAGCTCCATATCCATATAGATATAATGGATTCTCACCGTTAAGCTCAATCCCTTTTTTGTGAATTATTGAAATTGGAATTTGCATTCCATCATCGGCAGTGGCATATACACGTTTGCATTCATACAAGGACGGATCGTAATCACCACGAACAATAAATTGCTTTAAGAGAGTATGTTCGCGGGTGCTGATAGAATAGTCATAGATTTGTGACGGAGTTGCAAATGATGTAATACTGTATCTCAGTAAATCACTATCATAGAATTGATGGTCAAGTCCAAGAGAGTAATCTTCCTCAGAGAATTGAATAAGATGCTCTTCCATCGTTCTAAGGTCGAAACAGCGGAAACGTTCCAATCCACCTGTTCTTTCTGTTACTATCAAATGATTCTTTAGTACAGTCATGTTCTCAATTTTGACCAAATAACTGTGCTGAAGAATTTCCTTGTAGTTTTCTTGCGTGGGGTTATTAACGGGAATTCTGCCTATTGCATTATTACTCCCGAATTCATCGGTCATTATATAAAAATAGTCACCAGAATGCTCGCAGTAATATTGGACACCTTTAGTAAAAGGGAAGAGTGGCTTTGGAGGTTTGGTAGGAGTATCCGCGTTAATGAACATAACCTTGGATGAATCAAAATTCCCTGATTGCACAAACAGAAACTTTCCGCTGCTACTTCTGCTTACGCCAAGGAATAGAGTGTTATCATCTTCATGATATACAAGTGAATCTTTTGCTTCTTCAGTATTTACACTATGTCGGTAGAGTTTATCCGGGCGTTTTGCTTCATTCTGTTTGCAATAAAAAATAGTTCTATTATCGTTTGCCCATGCCAAACCTGCAGCTATTCCTGTAATTGTTTCCGGGTATATTTCTTTCGTTAACAGATTTTTAATAAAAAGAGTATAATACTCATTTCCAGAAGTATTCACAGAATATGCAATCAACTTATTATCAGGGCTTACAACTCGACTGCCAATTACAAATTGAGTAAATCCTTCAGCAAGTTCATTTTCATCCAGTATTATTTCTTCCGGTGCTTCAAGATTCTTGAGTTTTCTGCAGAAGATACCGTATTGCTTACCTTCTTCAGTTCTCGTATAATAAAAATAATCTCCTCTTTTGTATGGAACAGTCGAGTCGGTTTCTTGAACTCTGTCTATCATTTCATTATAGAGAAGATTTTTCAAATCCTCGATAGGTTTTAATATTTCTTCCGTATATTCATTCTCTTTATTAATGTAGTCGATTGTTTCTGGATTCAATTTATCTTGTAGCCAAGCATAATTGTCAATCCGAATATCATCATGAATTGTACTTTCGTAAGGTATGATTCGGGCAATTGGAGGGGGAGTTTTTGACATAGAGTTCTATTATGTTAGAATATTATATTTGTTGGTAGAAAAAGCCGACGGTTTGTTTTAAGCCAGATGTGAAATCCATTTGGGGTTTCCATCCAAGTTCATCATATATTTTTTGATAGCTGATTACACTTCGCTGTTGTTCACCCGATTTTGCTTCTCCGTGAATTTCTTCACACTGAGGATTTACTGTATCTCTCAGTTTTCTGAAAATAGTATTGACATCAATTTCTTCACCTGTGCCTACATTATATATACCTTGTGCATGATCTTTGAGGGCAGCAAGATTTGCACGTGCTACATCTGCTACATATACATAATCACGGGTTTGTTTACCGTTGCCGTTAATGGTCGGTTGTTTCCCGTCAAGAAGCTTATTTGTAAATATTGCAACTACTCCTGCTTCTCCATGTGGGTTTTGGCGAGGACCGTAAACATTTCCATATCTCAACGCTACGTATTTGACACCGTATTGTTTCTTATAATAAAATAAATAGTGTTCATTAGCAAGCTTGGCAATTCCATACGGAGAACATGGATTTGTAGAGGCTCCACATTCACCGACACAAATGCCGAACGAGATTACTTGATCGAACACATTTATCCACGTCTTAAAGACTACTGCAAGGTTACACATGATTTAGACTTCCAATCAGTGGATAT
>JACPWH010000213.1 GCA_016197185.1 Ignavibacteriota bacterium | reverse complement strand
TACGTCCCGGGGCACCTTTAACTAATGTTAAAATACTTTTTATGATGCTACTGTCAATTCCTAATTGATCGCAGAGTGCAAGGCGAAAAGCGACCTTATCGATATTCAATCTACCCAACAAAGGAGTTGAGTATATTTCCCCGTTTAGATTGAATTCCGACCTGTCTATGGTCAATTGTTCCTTATCAATGAAATAATCGAATATCGAATTTCTTCCACAAACGAAAACCTTTGAAGCGGTATCCTCTTTCATCTTTACAGCAAACTCATTATCTCCGTTCAATATTGCAATACTATTGCTATCAAGTGAGTTAAAAAGAATTTGTTTTGCTTTTGAATATTCATCCATTGATCCGTGAAAATCTAGATGGTCATGAGTAAGGTTTGTAAAAAAAGCAACTGAGAACCGAACTCCCAATACTCTTTTTAAAATAAGAGCATGCGAACTTACCTCCATTACAACTGTAGTAATGGATGCATCTTTCATTTTACTCAACAATCTGAATAATTCCGGTGCCTCCGGTGTGGTGTAGTTTGTGGGGATAAGCTCGTTGCCTATCATGTTTCCCGTTGTTCCAATCAGTCCAACTTTTTCTCCAGTTGATTCTAAAAGTTGTTTTAACAAATATGTAATCGTAGTTTTACCGTTTGTTCCTGTCACACCGATAATTCGTAATGAATCGGACGGGAAATCATAGAAGGCATTTGAAAGACGGGCTGCTGCATCTCGAGTATCATCTACAAGAATATAAGTACAATGCGGGTAAAATGTGTCGGGGAAAGTTTGGAATATGATTGTAGATGCACCATTTTCAATTGCATTCCCGATAAAAGAATGCCCGTCGCTGCCTGTTGTACCGAGTATCGCAACAAATAAAGAGTTTTCAACGCAGTTACGTGAGTCATGTTCAATTGTTGTTACTTCACGGTCTAACTTCCCGTGAATAGTAAGAATTGAAATAGAAGATATGAGTTCCGAAAGGAGTTTCATATTGAATTGTATTGAGGAACAATACGTCCCATAATCACAGGATTATCTTCCTTGCATGCTTCCATAATAGCATCAACATTTTCTTTGTCGGCACAAATGACCATACCAATCCCTAGATTGAATGCAGAACGCATTTCTACATCAGTAATTTTCCCTGCTTGTTGGATTATTGAGAAAATTGCAGGCATTTTCCAGGCATTCCAATCGATATCCAATGCAGTATCCTTATGTAAAATACGTTTTGTATTACCGATAATCCCTCCACCTGTAATATGCGAAAGTGCATTTACAAGATTACTCTCCAATAAAGGATAAACGATATTTAGATATGAACGATGCACCTTGAGCAGAGCTTCACCAAGGGTGCAACCGAGTTCTTCGAAGTATGTATCAGGAGAGTATTTTGGAAAAAGTACTGCACGGGCAAGTGAATAACCGTTTGTATGGAGACCGTTGGAGCGTAAACCTATAAGTATATTCCCTGCTTGTACATTCGCAGGTGAAAGTGTTTTGTTTTTTTCAACAACCCCGATAATAGTTCCGGCAATATCATATTCACCCTCGGAATACATAGAAGGCATTTCAGCTGTTTCTCCGCCGATAAGCGCACAGTTATTTTCCTTGCATCCGTCAACCAGTCCCTTTACAACCTCTTCAGCAACTCTCGGGTCAAGTTTTCCTGTAGCAAAATAGTCCAAAAAGAATAAAGGTTTTGCACCACAGGCTAGTATATCGTTAGTACAGTGGTTTACCAAGCAATGCCCAACAGAATCATGTTTACCGGTCATAAACGCGAGTTTGAGTTTTGTACCTACTCCATCTGCACTTGCTACCAAAACAGGATGTTCATACTCAGGAAAACGTGCGTCATACAATCCACCGAAAAGTCCGATATCTGCCATTACCTGAGGAGTAAATGTTGATCTGACAAGCGGTTTAATACGGCTGACTGTTTCATCGCCTGCTTCAATACTCACACCTGAAGATGCATACGTTATCATAGATTGCTTTATATTTATTAAAGATATACAAGAAAATATTCTACAAAAATATGGAATTATCGAGGAACATCACTTGTTTGATCAATTCTTAATTCGCTTTTTGTACTGACTCGAAATACTTTCTAATCAATGATTCATAGTCTTTTGTGTATCCCTGTTGGATTGATCTGAGCAATTCCTGCAGAGCTCTGGTTTTACCTTCTTGGGTTGTATAATCAAGTGCGTCAGGGCTGTTTCGGGTAATATCTTGCCCTGAACGGGATTCTCTTTTCGTCTCATAGTCACGTTCATTCATTGAGCGGGTTGCATCAAGCAAACGTGAAAGTATGCGTTCTTGTCGTTTTCGTGTTTCGGGAGTGATCATACCGCTTTGCATATCGGCAACTACTTCTTTCATTTCTTCTGCAATTTTATCCAAATTCCCGAGTGCTTTCTTTTTGCCGTCGCGACCTTCGTTCTTTTTTGCCAATTCTTCCATTGCTCGTTGAGCTTTCCCTTGCTCTGATGCAAGACGACCGAGTTCAGCCTGTTTTTCGGGTGATAGCTGCTGCCCTGTTCCCATCTGTTGTGTACCTTGATTAATGCCCTGCTGTTTCCCTGCCATTTGTTGTAATTTTTGCATCATCGAACCTCTCGCATCACCGTCACCGCCTTCGCCTTGTCCACCGGGGTTCTCACATTGACCGTCTCCCTCGCCTTGCATTTTATTCAAAGCATCTTGCATTTGCATAGCCGCCTTATTCATTGAGGACATTGCTCCTTGCTGCTGGTCACCTGCTTGTTGGGGGTTTCTGTTAGATAATTGTTCTGTAGCTTTCTCCATACTTTTCATGGCATCACCCATATTTTTTGCCATTTCTGGTGTAACTTTCGTTGATTTTTGAGAAAGTTGCATCATTTTATTGGCAATTGCAGCTAATTGTTCCGAAAGTTTATCCTGCTCTTGTGCATTCTGAGAAAACTGCGTTGAATTTGGATCCATCGACTGTGATTTCTGGTGTTGTTTCTCTTGTTTTTGTGATACATCAAGCATATCCTGCACAGCTTTTTGCATTTGCTTAATTGTTTCCTTTGCCAAGTTCTTCTTCATTTCCTGCTTCATCTTCTTCATCTGCTGAGCAAATTTCTTCAATTTATCCGAGGCTTTTTGCTGTTTTTGTTGAGCCTGATTCATATCTCCCTTTTCCATCTGCTCTTGAGCATCCTGCATATCCTGCGAAGTTTCCTTTTCGCTCAATTCTTCTTTCGCCTTATCCATCTCATTCATCGGCATATCTTTGCCGATTTCCTTCATCAATTTTTCGAGGTCTTTGAGCTCTTCAGCAATCTTTTTCATGTCCTCTTGGGCATTCTTTTGCTGTTCGGCAAGTTCATTCCGCTTTTGTTTATCATTCGGATTTGTATTTTCGGATTGCTTTTTGATTTCATCTTGTTTTTTAGCCAATTCTTCTGCACGTTTTGTAAGTGCATCCGTCATTTGCTCTGCTTTCATTCGCTTCAAAAGGTTCATAGTGCGCTCAATCGACTTTTTGAACATCTCCTCATTGAACTGCACATTCTTCATCGCTTGCTGCAATTCCTCTTTGGACATTTGCTGCATCATTTTCTGCATTTCTTCCATTTGCTTACGAAGTTCAGGAGAATTTACTTCCTTCAATAATTTTTGAAGTTCCTGGTATTTTTCTAATGTTTCGGGAGAGATTGCATTATTCTCTTTCAAGTTCTCGGCAACTTGTTCCAATTGCTGTTGAACTTGGTCTAATTTTTTCTGATTTTCGGTTTGTTTTTTCAGCAAGTCTTCAATTTTCTTCTTATTTTCCCAATCCATCGGTTTATCTTGGTTTTTTCGTATTTCACGGTTCACCTCTTCTGCATCCTTTCGGACTTCTTCTGCTGATTTTGCTATTTTCTCCAGGTCTTTAGCTATATTTTCTTGATCTTCGTCCGCTTGGGTAAGCACTTCATCCAACGAAGGCAGACGAACTGTAAGAGTAGAAGTTTTTGCAGTTTTGAAGCCCGAGATTTGGTCATTGTCGGCAACTTCAATATAAAATTCAAACTTATCCCCCGGTGAAATTCCAATTGAATTCAGATTCCATAAATATGGAATTTCCTGAGCTATTTCACTTCCGGAAATGGGTATATTAAGTACCATGAAATTCTTTGAAGGAGGAGCATATCTGGATTCAGCCAAACGATAATATAGTTTCATCCACGAGAATCCATAATCATCTGTTATGGCAACTTTAAGGGGTAGAAGTGCTTTTTCGCTTACCTGTACATCTGCAGTCGGTTCTAAGAGTGCAATTGTTGGTGCACCATCAGTAAGTGCAATAATTTTATAATGAATCGGTTCAGAATTCTGTTGGTTCTCTTTGTCGTGGAGAAGAATGTAATATTCTCCTGTTGATTGTACGGCAAAATTACCGATTGCTTTCCGGGCATCTACCTGCAATGGAATTTTCACAGTGTCTATTTGAACAGTTTGGTTAGCGGTTGTGTTCGTTTCGGAATTACCTAATGAATATTTTTGCTTGAGAATGATTATTTCTGCTGCTGTAATTTCTTTATTGCCTGTCACCTGAATTTGAACTTGCGAGCCGCGTAATGTAGAAATATCCGCAGATTGTTCATTTAAATCTCGAACTGCAAGCCGTGAATATGAAGGCGGAATCACTCTTCCCGAAAGTGAACGTATAATTGGGCGGTCAGTTACGATTACTTTCCCTATTTCTGTTTTAACTGATGAAGTAAGCCATACAGATTCTGCAAAAAATTCCATTGAACGCTTAACAGTTGGGATATCATAGTGAAATATTCCTGCTGAATCCTGATGCAATGTATAGCTATCATAATTTTCCTGTTGCTCTTCTCTAATATTAAGAGTGACTATTTCAGGAGGAACACCGGATGCTTTAACAGTAATACGTATTTTTTCCCCGCGTAATTTCGACACATTCAGAGGTGTTATTGTCAATCCAAACGGAGCTGGAGGAAGAAATGACTGATTGTAATTCACTACCCTATTCAATCCTGATGCAAACGAAGGGACGAAAAATAAACTTGATGAAAGAATAACAGCGATGAGAAAGAAAATCATTGAGCGTTTCAATTCTGAGCGGTTGATAATCACGTCAAAATCCTTAGTAACAGCTTTGTGGGCTACATCCTCAAATGAAGCAAGTGCAAGTGT
>JACPWH010000128.1 GCA_016197185.1 Ignavibacteriota bacterium | reverse complement strand
TCCCCTCTCGAAGAGGGGAATTAGAGTACCATTACTTTAGAAGGTTACGTTATGTCTTGTCTCCCCATTGTCAAATGCGGAGTAAGGGAGATTTTTCTTCCCTCACAAAAAAAGCGCAAGATGGTAGTCCTGCGCTTTTTTTCATAATAAATCAATCGAATATTATTCTACAGTCGGCTCGTCAGAATCTGCTTCAGGTTCAGGTTGAATTTCCTCGGATGGAGTAGAAACAATGAGTGTTGCTTCTCCTCCTTCTGTTGTCAATTCAATATCCTCTTCCACATCATCTTCGTGCGGAACTGCTGTAATATCGGCAATATTATCACCATCATCCAAACGGATAAGGCGTACACCTTGTGTATTACGTCCGATAATCCGGATATCCTTCACGTGCTGTCGGATCAAAACGCCGTTTGTGGACATTACTACTAAGTCCTCACTGTCCTGCACTTCCATAATTGCCATCACTTCACCTGTCTTTTCGGTGACATTCATGGAAATCACACCTTTGGCACCACGTTTTGTAAGGCGGAAGTCTTCGTAATTTGTACGTTTACCAAATCCGTTTTTCCCGACAACTATCACCTGTGCATCACTGCGTTTGATAGCTACCATCGAGATAATCCGTTGGTCATCTTCGATTCTCATACCTATAACTCCGGTTGCTGTTCTACCCATCGGACGAACATCACCTTCGCGGAAGCGGCATGCAAGACCGTTGTTAGAACCGAGAATGATATCACAGCTGCCGTCTGTCAATCGTGCTGAGATCAAACGGTCACCTTCGTCAAGTGAAAGGGCAATCTTTCCGTTTGCTCGTACGCTTTCAAACTCGGAGAGGGAAGTTTTCTTCACTGTTCCGCGTTCGGTTGCCATGAAGATGAAGTTGTTATCCGGGAACTCACTCACAGTCAGAGTTGCTGTCACTCTTTCGTCCTGAGCTTTCTCGATGATGTTCGCAAGTGAGCGACCCTTAGCATTACGGCTGCCTTCTTGCAAATCGTAAACCTTCACACGGAACACACGACCCCTGTCTGTAAAGAACAACAGGTAATTGTGCGTAGAGGCAAGGAATGCCTGTTCTACATAATCATCATCATACGTTCCTGCTCCGCTCGAACCTCGTCCGCCTCTGTTTTGACGACGGTAGTTCGTTACGGTGGTACGTTTAATGAATCCTTTACGCGAAATCGTTACAATCACATCTTCGTTTGCAATCATATCCTCAAGAGTGAAGTCACGGGCATCATAGACGATTTCAGTACGACGTTTGTCACCGTATTTTTTCTTGAGTTCAGCCAGTTCATCACTGATGATTTGCATTTGCAGATCTACACTTGCAAGGATTGCTTTCAATCGTTCGATTGTGCGGATAAGCTCACGATATTCATTCATGATCTTTTCGCGCTCTAAGCCCGTAAGACGTTGCAAACGCATTTCGAGAATTGCTTTTGCTTGAATCTCGGAGAGTCCGAAACGTTCTTGCAATCTAATGGAAGCAGTAGGGGTATCCGGTGATGCCTTGATTGTTTGGATAACTTCGTCAATATTATCAAGTGCAATTATAAAACCTTCGAGAATATGTGCGCGCTTTTCTGCTGCATCAAGTTCGAATCTGGTTCGACGTACAATCACTTCAACTCTATGTTTGATGTATTGCTCCATCATTTCTTTCAGGTTCAATACACGAGGGCGGCCGTCCACGAGAGCAAGCATAATCGCACCGAATGTCACTTGGAGCTGTGTATGCTTAAACAGATTGTTTAGCACAACCATCGGAGTTGCATCGCGTTTAAGTTCGATAACGATTCTCATACCGTCGCGGTCTGATTCGTCACGTATATCCGAAATATCCTCAAGTGATTTTGCACGTACCAAATCGGCAATTTTTTCAATTAAACTTGCTTTATTAACCTGATATGGTAATTCGGTAATGACAATCGTTTCCTTTGTACGGGTTGCTTCAACAGTTGCTTTCCCTCGAACCAAAATACGTCCGCGTCCTGTCATGAACGCATCTTTTACACCATCATAACCGTAGATTATCCCGCCTGTCGGGAAATCGGGTGCTGTTACGAATGCCATAAGTTCAGGAATCGTGATGTTAGGATTCTCGATAAGAGCTTGCAGACCGTTAACAATTTCAGTCAGGTTATGCGGAGGAATATTTGTTGCCATACCGACGGCAATACCACCTGCGCCATTTACAAGCAGAGCAGGCAGAACATTCGGCAGAACACTCGGCTCTTCGAGTGAATCATCGAAATTGCCGCGAAAATCAACGGTATTTTTGTCAATATCCTTGAGCATTTCGAGAGCAATGCTCGCAAGACGCGTTTCTGTGTACCGCATAGCTGCCGGAGGATCGCCGTCAACCGAGCCGAAGTTACCTTGTCCGTCCACAAGCGGATAGCGAAGCGACCATTCCTGCGCCAAACGTACCATCGCATCATACACCGAGCTGTCTCCGTGCGGGTGATACTTACCCAGAACTTCCCCGACAAGACGTGCAGATTTCTTGTAAGCACGGTTTGGCATCAAGCCAAGTTCGTACATCGCATATAATATTCTTCTGTGAACCGGTTTTAATCCGTCACGCGCATCAGGAAGGGCACGCGAAACGATAACAGACATGGAGTAATCAAGGTAGGAATTGCGCATTTCGTCTTCCATCAATACAGGAAGAATATGCTCAGAGGTTAGGGACATACAGTACTCGTGCTAATACAGTGGGACAAGCCAAATCAATTCGAAGTCTAAAAGGACATAAGAGTGTCCGTTTACGGTTGTTTTACTACAAAAATAAGGAATTTCGGTGGATTAGAAGGCATGAAATATTGCTTTAGGAAACTAAAAAAATAAGCCGCTTGAAGAGAGTTTTCTCCCCAAGCGGCTTGTTATGCTTTATTCTTGATATTTGTTTAAAAAAATTCCTACCGGCTTATCATAATCTTTCCAAATACAGGATCGCTATATGTGTCTGCCTGTACATTCAGCCGATAGAAATATATTCCTGAAGCAACACGGTCTCCTATGCTATCATTTCCATCCCATATTATTGAGTTGGCTCCGATATGTACTTTGTTTGTAAGTGAACGTACTGCTTGACCGGACATATTGAAAATGTCTAGAGTTGCAGGGGCATCCTGATTTTGCCCTCGGTAATCGAACGCAAGAACTGTTGTCTGCTCGGTTGGTGTTGGTATCGCAAGTATGTTTTCGATTGATGCATTCTTTGCCACATACAGATAAATTTTGAGTGTATCTTTATTGGATGAAGCATCTTCAACGGTAATTTGTACTATGTTTTCTTCTTCTAAACGTTGCGTCACGAAAGAAAGCCTTGCTCGAATATCACCTTGCCCCTTTACACGTTCAAACTTTGCATTAAGAGATGTTGTATCCGGCTGGAGAAAGCGATTGAGTCGGGTTCTGATTTTAGCAGAATCTATAACCAGCTTTGAATTGTCATGAATAATGATTTCAAAGAGTGGTTTGGGTGCAATATAATCCTTTTCCTTTACGGTAATTCCATCTACACGGAATTCAATGTGCGGTTTGATTGTATCTTCGTGAACATGGAAAGATGATGTTGATTTATTGTTGAATTGATAAATCTCATGGAGGTAATTCTGTTCGTCAATTATAGGTTGAACCAGTGATGTTCGAGCAAGTTCATTGCTTGGAAGTGTATCCGTAAATCCTATAACTTCTTCCGACAGGAGCTTAGGTAATGAATGTGGATATGAAAATGAACTCCCGCTTCCTTCCGAAGGTCTAATATTTGTTTTGACCTCCGAAACTTCAGGCAACCCGCGCTTGGCAATATTCATAAGTTCAAAATTGAAAGTAGAAGTATCACCCCTGAGAATGCTGTCGGCAGAAATAGATGTTTTACTTGGCAAGAGAGCATATTCAATGGTTGGGGTGTAGATACATTCAAAACCGGATACAGTCGGCGCAATTGTATAATGTGTTCTTGAAAGATAAGTTTTAACCTTAAGATAAGGGTAATCTTTAGCTGAAATATCTTTTATCGAAATAGAGCCTGTTGAATCGATTTTAAGTAGTTGTTCCTCAGCCGAACTGCCGGACTTCCCATAGATTTCAACTTTCATTGAAGAGGATTCGGGAATATCGGCATTGATATGGAGCGAATCCCATGCAACAGAAGGACCGATAAGAGGAGAGGAAATTTCACCGGATGGAACGTAAAATCGAATAGTATCCTCAAGAGAAACTGTATCTTTCCAGTAGCCATATACTTCTTTTACAGCATGAGGTAGAGAATCTTTGCGAGCAATCAGTGCATAAGCTGTTGAGTTAAAGAAAACGCTGTCAATAGGTCTGCCGTCGGGATAACTTGTTCTATGGTAAACTGAATCAATAAGAGTTGCACCATACTGTTTCATGAGAGTTTCGGTTAAACTTTTCATGCTCCCGACAGAATCGGGAGAGTATAGAAGCATCGGTGAATTAAATCCTGCTCCTGCCGGTGCAATCATCACAACATCACCCCATGCAACCGTATCACGTAAATACCGTACCAAGTCTTCAGATGAACCGTCTCTCCTGTCTCCTACGAAAGTTTCAAAATCAAAATACTTAAAATTTGTGTCGTATGGAGTGAGATGAACAACATTAAACCGAGTATAGATATTTGAGTGAATCGGTTCAGTCTGCCCAATTTTGATTTTTGCATAGGAAGGCCCGTTACATGCCACAACGGAAACAGGAACTGAGTATGTATTAAGACCTAACTTATAAGCTGAGTCTGATTGTCTTTCAGGGATAATATTACGGAGTGTGTTGTCGATGATTTCACGATTTGAATGCTGTTTCCAATCGGCTGTATATTCTTTTGGTGCAGAAGCTGCATGAAAAGGAACTTGAAGCAGGGTACTGGTTTTGTCGTTTGCCGGATTTTTTACTTGAGCTGATAGCAAATAAGACATACCTGCAGTGAGTTGAACTTGTGGTATCCATTCAATATATGCTTCATGAATTGTCAGTTCTTGGGAACTCTGACTTGCAATAAGGTGTGCAATTTTTTCCCCATTTACTGTTTCGAGAGAAAATTCATATTCAGCTTGTGGAATAGGCTGCGGCTGAACTAACCTAAAAGCAGGTTTTTGTGCGTCCACATCCCAAAAGGGGAGAGGATCCAATGCGGCAAGTCCGGCACTAAATACATCGAATGAAATGGTGGTAGTATTATTGTTTCTTTTCTTTTCATTCAAAATTGAATAAGGGTCTATTACGATTGTAAATGTATGTGTTCCGGGACGGCTTTTAACGTTTAGAGATACATTTCTAACTTCAAAACTACATAATTCATCAATTACTATATACGAAGAATCTGCTCCGCCGGGATACCTGTGAATAAGCAAAACAGGAATTTCCTGATCAGTACCTACACCTGCGTTGCGTATTGTAAAACTAACAATTGCTGTCGAGTCAATCTCGGTTATTACACTTTCTCCTGTTAGTGAAGTAATCGTTACTTCTTGTTGCATCGAATACAAATCCTGTTTATTGTCTAATGCTAATCGCGTAAGAGGATCGCCGATCAATGAATACTGCATCACAGAATTTTCATTTTCTTCCCAACCTCGTTTAGCATTATTGAGCATATCTCCAAGTAAACGGACAGTATCCTCCGCCAGGTTTTTGTGCAGAGTAACCTGCATCGAAACATCATCGCTTACCACTCCGATTCCTGAGCTGCCGAATGCCGCAATTGAACCCTTATGAGGAGTGATAACATAAGTTTCATTCCGTGCTATCCCGTAAGGGTTTGCAAATGCACCGCTATTGCAGGAATAGGTTGCCAATAAATTATATCGTCCTCTGTTATTTAAATCTTCAACTGCCCATCCATCAAGTTCGAATATGGTGGGAGCACTGTGTCCAAAAAAGGAGAGCCATACTGTTCCGTCATTTATAGCAGCACGAATTGTGGAAGGTTTGGCAAAATCAATACCTATATCTCCTCTTATCCGCGTGGTATCACCGCAAATAGGTGATGGAATTATATAGTCAGGTCCTACATTTTCATACGTTCTATAAAATGATTCTGCTCCACCCGTGAGAAAAATAAACTTTTTCATCCATGGTGCCGCAGGAAGTGTATCGTATTCTATTAATTTATCGACCATATCATTTGCTTCGTTTATAGTCCGTACAGGAAGACGACCGATTGCCATCTCAGGAACTAAATCGTCGCCTTCAAGCAAAGTAAACCAAAAATCACTGACAGGATTTCCATACGAAGGAATATAGTCGGTTTCTACAGAATTAAACTCGAATTTTCTCGGATCCCATGATGCATCTCCAAAAATCGTTACGTATGAAGGAGTAGGTTTTTGCCAATAATTATAAGCATATTTTAGGAATGCTTTGATTGCATGAGGAGACTTTTCACCTCTGTAGAACTCTTTGTAAATATCCTCCACACTTACAACAGTAATTTTCCATCCATGCGATGCTCTATATGCAGCCAATCGTGCTGCTGCTTCTTTGAAATTGTTATGAGTAATGATAATGGCATCAAATTTCTGAGTTGTATCGTGAAGATTACTTTTTTCTTCTCGGGAGACAGTTGGTTTTTCAGCCGACAGAATATCGGCGGCTTGAATTGCATATTCTGTTCCGATAGGAAGCTCAAGGTCAGCTTTATAGGTTTTTCCGCCGCTATGCTCAATAAACTCTGCAAGTGATGTGACTGTCGCCAGTTTTTCACTGGTAGAACCAAGATTCCCTTTTTGGAAAACACCTGTCCAAGTTTTGTTCGATTCTATTTTGTTTACTTCTTGACTTCCTAATGCTTCAAAAACTTGTTTCATTTCCGAGGACACCGACACCAAATTGCTTGAAGCTACAATTATACTTCCGGCAGGTGAATCATTAATAAATCCGAGAAAGCCTCCGGTGTTTTGGTCGAAGCGTTGGACACGGATATTGTCAAAACCGGGAGCATCAATGATTGCTACATATAACCCAATTGAATCATCGGCTACAAGAACAGCATCATTCACAACAATAGATATTCTCGGTAAATCACCACCGATAGCTCCTGCGTGAACAGTTGTACCTGATATACCGACCTTTGTAGCGAACAGCGAGTGAATTGTATCTATGATAATGACTTGAGACGATTTAAACCCGCGAATGCTCACATTTGAGGGTTGAGTTACATCATCAATTTTAAAATCAGCCTTCCCGGACTCTGCAAAAGGTTTTACTTTGCCTGAGAGGGTTATATAGTTGATAAGCATATCGCCAACTCTGGCTGTCCCGTTGTTATCTTTGGAAACAGTATCCGATTTAACATACAATCGATTGATTCCGCCTATATAGTCGTGTGATGGTATTGTAAAAGCTATATTTTCATTCGAATTGCCATCAACAGTGCTATGTACTTTTTCGCCTCTGTTTATTCCGCTGAAAAGGGAATAATTGGGTTCAGTATAATTATTAGCTGTATTAGTATGGAAATATACTTTTGCTTCAAGCATATCATTGTTCATATCTGACGGTGAAACCAACAGATTATAAGTGAATAGTTTGTTGTATTCAAATATATTGTTGTTCAAATTAGCCCAATAAAATCCTTCGTTCAGAAGAACATGGGAATTGTATTGACTAAGCCCACCTTCGTTAGGGTCATCGTCTCCCCAATAATTAAAATGATCTTCTTCAATATGTTTATTGATTGTAACAGATTGTATTTCATTATTTGCTTGAGGTACATCAGGGAACTGTGCGAAACGCTTGCCGGCGGTTGTAGCATCAAAATACAGATAAAACACTGCATCGGGAGTTATACAATTTTGCCAGGTTGAGTCACCGGCTGTTCGTTTACCTGCAAAAAAATACTCATCATTAGCGTCAATAGTTCCATTCAGATCATTCAATCCAAGAGGGGATTCAATTCCTTTATAAAGCAAATGCAACCCATTGGTTGATAGTCCGCTCCATTCAGGGGAAGCGGCAAGAATATCTTTTGCTTGCAGTCTTGCTACCCCATCGGCTGTGGTTGCAATACGCAGGTAGGTTGTCTCGGGTTTATACCATGAATTGGCAGAATCAGATTCACCTAATGCGCGGGGAGACTTCCCTTCATAGTGTAAGTTTAATTGCCTGAGAGCAGGAATTTGGTTCTGATTGACTATAGTAGTGAATGCTCCCTGTTCTGAAAGAGCAAGAGGTTCTAAACTGTTGAAGAGGGATAAGCCAAACGGTATATCAATTTCTGCAGAATCAAGAACAGAGAGTTCGCCCGTAGAAGATGAATAATAGAATGGTTGAATTATAATATCTGCAATCTGGACTCCGCGTTCTATTCCTATTTGACGAAGAGTAACAGTAGGCTTAACCGTAAAATTTGGAAGGAAAATATCTGAAACGGAAGGAGCAGGTTGCTCTTTCAATTCTCGAGCACGACCTATTTCAACATTACTTATTTTATGTGTCTTAAAACTATGAAGTGCAGGGGTGATTTCTCTCGATTTCGGTATGGCAATAGGTATGCGAAGTATCTGTAGTGCAGGTTCGTTTTTTTTGAATGACGGTACGGTAAAACGACTGTTCGTTATCGACGCGCTATGCTCGTTTGCTTGTCCCGTCTGTTTGATTGCTACACGTAAATTTCGAATAGTTATATGTACACCGTTCGAATTCGTTTGGATTTGGACGGCTTGCTGTGAAAATGTAGAGTTGGTAAATATTGTGGTAAATAACACACACACTGCCAACATGATGGGGATTCTCATATAGTCTCGTTTTCTACAAAAAATGATAAACAGTAACCGATATAATCTTTAGAAAAACTCCATCCGCGTATTATACTCATTGTACCCATCAAAAGTTCCACTATAATTTTTAGAAAACAAAAAATTATAGTTTACTTTACGAAGAAGCGACATTTTTCAAAAGATTTTATTGTAGAAATTGCTCTGTAAATTCCTCCTGTATATTGAGAATCTAATAGAAAACTATGTGAGTGTAATAAGTCGGGTAGAATTACTTTGCTGCCTAAATCAAATGAAGCGAAAAGAATTCTAAGTCCTTCTTTTTATGTGTGCATTCAATATAGATTATTTCTTTGCTTCGGGTATGACCTCAAGGACGACCTCTTTATCTTCTTTGGGTCCTCTCAATACTGTAATTTTCAGTTTCTCTCCGGCCTTACACTGTCCGAGTACAGCAGTATAATCGTAGATGTTCTTGATTGTTGTAGAGCCGAATTTAGTAATAATATCATCACCTTGCAATCCTGCTCTTTCAGCGGGCCCACCTTCGCGAACCCCTGTAATTTTCAACCCTTTCGGGTTGTCTGAATAATCAGGGATAATACCAATTGAAACTTTGAATCCGCCTGTTGTTTGTGTGGTAGATTTTACTTTGATAAAATCAGGTTTTTCAGCAGTATGGGAAATTGTACGGAGAACGGATTCAGCAAACCGTACAACCGTAGTTTCACCTTCATAATTAATTTTATCCCACGTGTCTGTCGGGCGGTGATAGTCGCTATGAAGGCCTGTAAACACAAACAATACAGGTCGGTCTTTGCCAAAGAAAGACGAGTGATCACTCGGTCCGAAACCGTCTGCAGAGGTTGAAATTGTGAATGAATATACTTTGCCGAGAGAGTCAATCAAGCTCTGCCATCTGGATGAAGTGCCTACACCCTGTACGTTTATTTTGTTCTCTTTAAGCCTGCCAATCATATCCAAATTAAGCATACATACTGTATTTTCAAGAGGAATAATCGGATTCTTCACATAATAAGCCGAGCCGAGCAAGCCATGTTCTTCTCCGCTAAACAACATAAACACCACAGGACGCTCCATTGGATTATGGGAAACTATGGAAGCAAGTTCCATAATTCCGGCTGTGCCCGATGCATTGTCGTCTGCGCCGTAATGGATTTTCTTCTCCTTGCCGGAATAGAGTGTACCTTCTTCGCCCCATCCCAGGTGGTCATAGTGTGCTCCTGCAACAATATATTCATTGGCAAGTGCAGGATTCGTACCGCGAACTACAGCAATAACGTTTGAAGTAGGGCTTTCTACTCTTGTTAATTGTACGTTGACAGTCAGTTTCAGGCTTTGAATTTCAAAGCTGTTTGGTTTCTTTGTTTTGATGATCTGTGCATCGGCGGATACGAGCGGACGGTCACGGGGGAAAAGTTTAGACGCTGCCATACGTTTTGCATGAAGGGCAATCAATCCCGAATTTTTATCGGATGTTCCCATGGTAAGTTCCATCAAAGAATCCGCACCGTCTCCTGCACCGCTTATGAAGATTATTCCTGCTGCACCTTTTTCACGGGCAGTCAGCATCTTTGAACGGAGTGAAGCATAACTGCTGAATTTGCCGTGATTATCGTCACCTTCGGGGGTACCGCGTACCACAATAATAAAATTACCTTTTACATCAATTCCTTCAAAATCGTCATATTTCAAATCGGGTGCAGAAATTCCATATCCTGCAAAAATCAATTTACCGGTTGCAGTTCCGTTCTCACTGAAAGAAAGGGGAGTATATTCATTGCCTACTTTCCAATTTACTTTTACGGGTTTTGCCTGATCAATAGGAACTCCCACTTGTTGAACTGTAATTTCAAGAGCGAATTTATTACCATCGGCAATGGCAATTGAGGTAGGAACATTAAATTCCTGGAAATATGAACTGCCAAGGGGTGGAATATTGTTTTGCTTGAAAAATCCGGCGATATATTCAGCAGCTTTGCGATTACCTGCGCTGCCCGAGCCACGTCCTTCGAGTTCGTCTGAGGCAAGATATTTTATATGAGTTTGAAGTTTGGCGGCAAGTTCAGTGTCGCCTTCTCCCGAAAACCCCACAGCAAAAGATGAACACAACACAAATAGAAGTACTGCGCTGCGTCTAAGAAAAAGAGAAATCATAAGTGCTTATCCTTTTAATACTTGAATACATTAAGATGAAGAGAACAAATCCTGGCTCTTCCGTTTGCGAGGGTGGATTGATGCATTTTATATCTGCAACTTAGTAAATTACCAGAACATTGGCAAACATAGGTGTGATTTTATGAGTAACATCGTAATGGATTCTTGCTTATTTTTGAATAAAATGTGACCATGAATTTTAAGTACATGTATTCTTCTTACTTTTCAAAAAAGATATTATGATTACCCTCTATCCACAATACATAAAAGACACAACAGGAACGAACTCTTTCGTTATCCTTCCGGCTGAAGAATTTGAAACAATTATAGAAGAATTGGAAGATTTGGAAGATGTGCGGTTGTATGATGAAGCAAAGAAAGAGGATGACGGCGAGCGGATTTTGTTTTCGGAGTATGTGAATGGTAGGAAGGGGGAGGATAACTAAATAAATTTATAATACTTACCGATTGTTTCTTAATTCCTCAATAAACTCGCTTAGCTCTTCAACTTCAGCTTTTAGCCTACGATTTTCTGATTCTAACTTGTTGATTTCATAATCTTTTTCCTCAACAGTTTTCTCCAAGATTTTATTGTCATATTTTGTATCGTACAAATCATTTTGAACCTCTTCTGTTTCCTCCTCTTGAAATCCAATATCCTTAACCTTCCTGTTTAAGTCAATGCTCAACATAAGAATAAAAAAAGAAAGTATAAGGATACTAATGATGTAAGTTGACTTCTTGACTGTGTTGTTGCTATCTATGATTTTGCTGAAGCTGAGAAGTTTGATTGAATATGAGAGTAAAATGGGAATGATAGTAAAAAAGAAGAAGATTGCACCACATTTATAAAATATTCCAATAGAAAGATAAAAGACATTCAGAATAAACCAAGTTGCAAATGCAAAAAGGGAAGTAGTTTTTAACGTTGTTTTTGTAAACAATCGATTTTGAAGTTCTATAGGTATATTTAAACTTACCAATATGCTTATCATTGGAAAGATAACATAGTAGATAAATTCGGTGTAATCGTAATGTACGAAGTCAAAAATTGGAAAAGTATAAATAACTATCGGGTAAAAGTTTCGTTTATAATGAAACCAAGAATGACCAAAAGCAAGTAGGGAAAAGTGAATTGCTGTCCAAATAAGAAAAATACCTATCACTTTCCGACTAGGTATATATAATTGTCTTTGAAAAACGGAGACTACCTGTTTGTTAACTATTGGCTCCATAACTATATCCTTTATATTACAAGAATGTATTCTTCCTTCATTTTTTCTTGAAGTGCACTATACCTATTCGCAATGTTTAATGATTCTTCAATTAAATCTCCCCTTGTTTCTAAATCTGAAATGTATTTAGGTATATCCAACATGAGCGTAAGCACTATCATAATATAATTTCTTAATTGAAAGAAATGACCTCTATAATCTTCATCTTCAAAATGTGACATCAAAAAGAATTTACCATTAACATGAAAGTCTAACAATTGAACCTTAGAATGTGCATGAACTGTAAGATTAGATAATCGTTTCCATTCAGCAAAGAGTCCATTTCCATTGTTAGTATCCTTATTCTCTGAACCTACCCCATTTGTTTGGACAGAAATGGGCTATAAATAAGATATAAAGTTTGTTAAATTACCGTTATGAAATTAGGCTCCATTATAGACTTCATACGGTGTTTTGTTGTTTAATTTTGTGTGTATCCTTTCCATGTT
>JACPWH010000212.1 GCA_016197185.1 Ignavibacteriota bacterium | reverse complement strand
TACCCAATCAGAGCAATGACAAACAATCCTACTATGAGTTTATTCCTAATTGAAAACTCAATGATAGCACTAAGCATAATTTTCTCCTGTTAATCAATTTTATTTGAATATATAGTCAGGTAAAGACACAATAAGATATTGCGCAATACATAAAAGCACAGCCACGACAGGTGATTGTGTCAATCGGACAATAATGAAATAATCAGCATGATTTTGGCGGTCGCCAAATAGAGGAGAAGTAAGAAGTTATCAAAAACTCTTCGGTGTAGGTATGGAAGATTTTCGATTCGGGAGTGATTGGTTTAAGAAGTTCATCGTGGGTAGTTTTCAAAATAACAAACGAAGTGCTGTTAGCCGTAGTACATCCTTCATGAGTTTTGAAAGGGAGTTTCGTATCCTTATCAGTCTCTGCTTCATTATTTTCATGGGCATAGTGCATAAACAAAAACTCAAGAAAAGAGAGGTGGGTACTCTTTTCACTATGCTCAACAAAATGTTCAAACAAAAAAGGTAATTTCGCAAACTGATACAGCTCAGTTGTTGAAATCATATACATTGACAGAAGCGATATGATAATAATTTTTTTCAATAGAAAAAGACTAATGACATTGAGGACAAAGTTATAGCTATGATAATACCAACACAATTACGCACAATCCGATACAAAATTACAAAAACAATACTAAAAACCAGATTGTTTTTAATTGAAATGTGGAGTTATCATTCTTTATTTCAATATCTGAAATGATAACTAAAGTTGGATATTCAAATTATGTAATTGCCTGAGCTTGGCTATCGGTAATATCGGAACGGCATCAATGGGCAGTTTTGTGAATTGGTAACTGCAGTAACAAATGAAGGTAGCAACAAATAGCCGTATAACGAGCTAGTTCTTTAAATCTTATAAACATGATTTTGTTGTTAATGGAATGAAAGAAAGTTGATTGTGGGTGTAACCATAAAGTGTTTTTATGCCCATTGTAAAAAAATATTTGGAAGAAGATACAATAGTTCATATATTTGTGAACTATTAAACTATAAAACTCTTAAACTATGGATAAAAAAAAGATTTTTGAACTTCATGCAGATGTATGCAAAGCACTCGGGCATCCTTTGCGAATTGAGGTTATTGATTTGCTGCAAGAAAAAGAGCTTTGTTTCACAGACATATTGGAAGTGACGGGTGGCACAAAATCTAATCTTTCTCAGCATCTTTCGGTTATGACTAAAAAAGGTATCTTGAAAATGAGGCGAGAAGGGCAGTGTAATTATTATTCACTATCATCTTTAAAAGTAGCTCAAGCGTGCCGGCTGATGCGTGAAGTGCTTATTGACAACCTGACAAAACACAAAGAACTGCTTGAAAAAATGTAATCTCTAAAAATATGAACAAAACTATTCTGGTGCTTGGTGCAGGAACAGGCGGTATAATCACTGCAAAAAAACTAAGTAAAGAAATTGGTAGGAATACAAAAATTCTCTTGTTTGAAAAAGAAGAAAAGAATGTTTTTGCACCTTCACTTCTATGGCTGATGATTGGAAAAAGAAAACCTCGTCAGGTTTATAGAAATACACGGAAAATTGAAGGAGCAGGAATAGAAATTGTTATTGGTGAGATTGAACATGTAAATCCTGAGAACATCTCCGTAACCATAAACGGTAAAGAATACAATGGCGATTACATGGTAGTTTCGCTTGGCATCGAGCAAGTTTTAGAGCATAATCTTGACAGCTACGGCTATAATTTCTACACACTTGACGGTGCAATAAAATTTAATGAGAAACTCAATAATTTCAAAGAAGGTAAAATTGCAATTTTAATTCCTTCTCTCCCTTTCAAATGTCCCGCAGCACCGTATGAAGCTGCAATGCTCGTAGCAAATTCCATAGATGAAAAAAGGTTAAGTGATGTGACGGAAATATCGTTATATTCTCCTGAGCCCGGACCTATGGGTGTAGCTGGAAAAGAATTGTCAGATTCCGTAAGGCAATTAATTGAAATGAAAGGTATTACATATTATCCTGAGCACCAACTTGTATCAGCAACTGAAAAAACCCTTACTTTCAGCAATGGCAGAACATCTGAATTTGATTTACTTGCATTTACCCCAAAACATCAATGTCCGAGTGTTGTTGGCAAAACTAATTTAATAGGCAAATCAGGATGGATAGAAGTTGATCGAAACACAATGGAAACTCAATTCCAAAATGTTTATGCTATTGGAGATATTACTTCTATTCCGCTTGAAATGGGCAAACCGTTACCCAAAGCAGGAGTATTCGCTCACTCACAGGCAGAAACCGTTGCCCATAATATAATCCAAAAAATTGCAGGTAAAATTCCGGATATGGCTTTTAGCGGAAATGGACAATGTTTCCTAGAATTAGGCGGTGGGAAAGCCGGGTTTGCAGGAGGAAATTTTTACAATTCACCTCTGCCGGATGTAAAAATGAAAAAACCCGGTTTTATTTGGCATTGGGCAAAAGTTTGGTTTGAAAAATACTGGTTTTTCAAAAATTTCTAATTTATAGTTTCCATCTACATTAAAAAATATATACTCCAACATGAAAATACTAATCATAATTAATGACGCTCCTTATGGAACTGAAAAAGCATACAATGCGCTACGTTTGGCAAACCAACTCGGAAAAGATCATGAAACTGTTCTGGTAAGAATTTTTCTGATGGCTGATGCTGCAAGTTGTGCTGTAGCCAACCAATCAACCCCAAATGGTTATTACAACATTGAAAGAATGTTGAAACTTGCGTTATCAAAAGGAGCAGAAGTAAAAATCTGTGGCAGTTGTGCAGAAGCACGAGGTCTTAAAAATGTTCCGTTAATTGAGGGAACGGAATTAAGCACTATGGCGGAACTTACTAACTGGGTTGTAGATAGCGATAAAGTTCTTGTGTTCTAAAATCTGTATATTCTTTTATGTGTCCGTATGTTTATGTGTCCGTATGTTCTAATATTCACCTTCTGAGCAACTTGAAGCACTTTTTACTTTTTCTACTTTGAGTATTGATGTAAATCAGAGTAAAAGGCAAAAAAATGTATCAAATAGTGTATCGAAACAAAAAAATTTTACACACACAGCAAACAATAAGCCCATTGTAAGTTTTAAATTTACAATGGGCTTAGTTTTGCTCCGACTCACAGACTTGAACTGTGTGCCCTCTGATTAACAGTCACTAAAACTACACACCTAATTACCCTGTATATATTAACTGATTTTTATACTTACGTGTATAACTGACTGATAAAGCATTGTTTGAAAAATAAGTTGGCTCATATAGTTATAACACGGTTTGAGTAAATTGATACGAATAATCTTGTTATTTTTGAATAAATAATCATAATTATTTATGATCAAAAATCATTATGGATTTTCCATTAACAGATATTCTTGACGAAGATATTTGTTACCAATGGCTTGTAAAGTATTTTCATAATGGTGTGTTGTTAATCCCATACACCCACAGCCAAAATTATATTATTAATGACAGACGACGCTCTCCGGCAGTGTGGTATAAAGACAAACGTACAGGAAAATATTTTACAATTTTTACCAATACTATTTTTGTAAAAACTCATTTTAGTGCATGCAAGTTGTCCTGATAATCAGAGGCTTCCATCAAGAAGTTTCCACCGTTCAATTATTAAGAAAATTGGAGTGTTATTATCAGAATTTATTTGAGTTTCGTCATAAGTTTATGGTATGCGGATTCAGTACCTTGGATCGCTCTGCTTTACCCGACAGAGTAACAGAAACTGACGAGTTGTTTCAGAATGCGGATCAGAAGGGAGAAAAGCATCGTGACCCTAATGAACCTCCGCGTTGAAGAGCCAATAAAAAAGGGACACGGAACGTTATCAGACCGACCGCCGATAATAGGAACTGTAGAACGGGAAAGTAAGCGGATACAGATTGAAGTACGACATAGCACCGATAAGACAATTCTTACGAAGCAGATAAAAGCATTTACAGTCCCCGAAAGCATCTGTAATACAGATGAATGGAGAGGCTATAATGATATATCAAGAACAATCGTCAAGACAAAACAGTGTGCCATGCTTTGAAAAATATGCCCGTGATGATGACAATTATGGCATACGTGAAGTTCATACCAACACCTCGGAAGGTATATGGACTGGACTAAGAAACTTTCCGAGACCCTTTCGAGGGGTTCATAAGAAATACCTACATTCTTATTGTGCTTGTTTTGAAATTAATTATAATTATAAAGTTATTAGTACTCCTATTGTGCAAGCACTTACTATACATAACCGTGTTCTAACTATACGAGCCAACAACCTTACTTTTCAATCTATTACTGTACTACAATCATCTTCTGAACATCATTATACATCCCTGAATTAATCCTGCAAAAATATACTCCTATCGGTAAATCAAAATCCAAAGAATATTCCCCTGCTTCCATATTTCCATCTGCCAATATTTCTTTTAATGTGCCTGTATAATCATACAACTCAAGACGGACATTGCCCGGTAATCCTACTCCAAAGTTCACTCCGTTTTCTTTATTTGTAAGAAAATAATTCTTTCCCGTGCTGCTTACTGTGCGAATTCTACGTCCGCAGAATATACCAAGTTCAAGCGTGCTACCTGTGGATATTACTGTTTCACATGGCTGTATTGTGGCTGAATCAACCGTCAGTTTCATTGAAAATGTTGTATCAGTCGTGTATGGTAGAAATGAATTGAAAACCATTAAAATAGTTCCATTGTCTCCCATTCCACTTATTGAAAGCGTGCCGTTCTTTTCAATTGCCGTTGCTGAAATTCCATTACTCATTTGTGCAATTGATCTGAACTTCACAATCAAATTATCATAATCAAGATGGGCTTTCCACGATTGTACTCCGTTTGGGATATTTAATGTGGTTTGGAACTGTTGACCGGGGATAATGCTAACAATCGACGGACTGAGTGTGAACGTGTATTCATTCCGAGGGTTAACTATTACTAAAACTGTATCTTGACTTGTACAACCTGTGCTGTTTGTGACTGAAAGAATATACTGTGTAGTTTCACTCGGGCTGCC
>JACPWH010000127.1 GCA_016197185.1 Ignavibacteriota bacterium | reverse complement strand
GACCTGGGACCACCACGAAACAAGGTCCACATCTGCCAGGTCGGTGCCGCCGATCGTGACAGTCCCCTCGCTCGCGGCCGTCAGACCCAGCAGCACGTTCAACGCCGTCGTCTTTCCTGCGCCGATATCCCGTGTTCACGGGTTGCCTTTGCTACAATTAACGTTCCCGTATCATCAGGTGCGAATGTATTGAGAACCCGAACAGGAATATCACGTTCAACCGCAGGAAGAATAGTTTCGGGATGCAATACCTTAGCCCCATAGAACGACAGTTCCCGTGCTTCTGCAAAACTCATTTCCGGTATTGGTCGTGCTGTGGGTATAATTCGTGGGTCGGCAGAAGCGATACCACTCACATCCGTATATATCAATATTTCATCGGCAGCAATTGCAGCACCTATAAGTGCAGCAGAAAGATCTGAACCACCCCTTCCGAGAGTTGTTGTAATTCCTCGTTTATCGGAACCTATAAACCCTTGAGTGATTATAATCGCACCATCTGTAAGCAACGGAGTAAGTTTTTCATCTGAAAGGCGTTGCAATTCAGGAAAATTAATTTTTGCTGAAGTGAAATTACTGTCTGTACGCATAATTCCCCGTACATCAAAAAGGACTGCATTAATACCTTCGGCTTGACAATATAGCGAGAAAACAAGTGTAGAAAGACGCTCTCCGAACGAACCTGCAATATCAATCGAACGGGGAGTACATTCGCCTAATAATGCCACTCCTTCACAGAAAACCCGTAATTCTTCACAGAGTGTTTTTACTTTCGATAGTATATTCCGTTGTAAGCTTTCATCAGGTAATAAATCACGGCATAAATCCAGATGTCGTTGTTCGATTTCATTTACAATTTCTGTCGCACCTGCAGATTGTCCGTCCCCGGCAAGTTGAATACCATAAAGCAGCCGATTTGTAACCCCTCCACAAGCTGATAATACAACTATCGCCCCACCTGTTTTTTCAATAATTGTTCGTACCTGTCGCATAGCCGGTGCAGTTGCAACCGATGTCCCGCCAAACTTTAATACATTCATAGATATATAATTTTCCTTTATAATTCATCAATTTCTTTAAGCCACAATGCAGCGGAAGCATCACTTGGCATTCGCCAATCACTGCGTGGTGAAAGTGCAACACTACCTATCTTCACTCCATCCGGCAAACATGATCTTTTGAATTGCTGTGAAAAAAAACGCTGGTAAAATACCCTAAGCCACTTTTTAATTACAACGGGCGTATATGTTCCCTCGAATGCTTTGCACGCAAATGCGTATATTTTCTTTGGAGGGAATACAAGTCTTATCGCATAATATAAGAAGAAATCATGAAGGATATAATCTCCAATTGCTTCTTCGGTTTTTTGAGTGATAAGACCATTCATATCAGGTGGAAGCAATTCAGGAGAAACAGGTGTAGCAAGAATATCCTGTAAAATTGCTTCAACCGGCAAAAAATCTTTTTCACTTGCATATTCTACGATATAACGAACCAATGTTTTGGGTATTCCCGAATTGATTCCATACATAGAGATATGATCTCCATTATATGTACACCAGCCAAGGGCAAGTTCCGAGAGATCTCCTGTTCCTACAACGATTGCATTCGTTTGGTGGGCTGCATCCATGAGAATTTGCGTCCTCTCGCGAGCTTGAGCATTTTCATAAAGAATATTATGGATGGTTTCGTCGTGTCCCAAATCCTTAAAATGCTGATGGACAGATTCAGCTATCGGAATAATCCTCAATGTAATACCGAGTTTGGATGCAAGAGCTACAGCATTGGCTTGTGTACGATTGGTTGAACCGAATCCGGGCATTGAAATCGCAACAATTCCACTACGGTCTATACCAAGTTTATCGAATGTTTTTACGGTTGCAAGTAAAGCAAGAGTCGAATCCAATCCCCCCGAAATACCGATTACAATAGATTTACCACCGATATGACGCAGCCGCTTTGCAAGTCCGGTTGATTGCAAGGCAAATATTTCGCTGCATCGGTTGTCCCGATCGGATATATCCGAAGGAACAAAGGGGCTTTGAGTAATAGAACGTTCAAGTGATGTGCTGTCATTTAGATGAAATGGGATTATTCGAAAGTTGTTTTGTCCGGTTGTAGCTGCAAATGTATTGTTTCTAATTCGTTCACTTACAAGACGTGCTACATCAATATCGGCAAATGCAATTTGAGTAGAAAATTCAAAACGTTCTGTTTCTGTTAGAAGAATACCATTTTCTGCTATAAGTGAATGACCTGCATACACAAGATCGGTTGTTGATTCACCAGATCCGGCACCTGCATATAGGTACGCTGCAAAACATCGTGCAGATTGCGATTGCACCAACTTCTGACGATAATCATATTTCCCTAAAAGTTCATCACTTGCAGAAAGATTTGCTAAGATAGTTGCGCCGGAAAGTGCTTGAATACTACTCGGCGGTATAACACTCCAAAGGTCTTCGCAGATTTCAATACCTATTATGCAGTCCTGAGAATTTTCAGCTTGAAATAGAATATTCGTACCGAAAGGAATAGACTTACCGTTAATTTCTATTGAATGTACTCCGCAATCATTCGCACTTGAGAACCACCTTTCTTCATAAAACTCATTATAGTTGGGTAAATATGTTTTTGGAATGATTCCAAGAATATTTCCCCCGGATATAAATGCCGCAGCATTATATAAAATTCCTCCTACAGCAATTGGTAAGCCCACAATTGCTGAATTACCGGAAGTTTCTAAATGGTTTGATATTGTCACCAGGCTATCTTTTGCAGTTTGCAATAGCGAGGGCTGAAAGAATAAATCGGCACATGTATATCCCGTGATACCCAGCTCGGGGAATACGATTACCGCACATTCTTTTTGGACAGCAAGGTCAAGAGCTTCAATGATTTTTTGGGTATTGAATTCTACATCTGCTACTCGCAATTCAGGCGAGCAAACACCAACACGAACCATGCCGAGAGTTAAAAGATTCATAGGATGTGTTTATATTTTTTTTGCAATACAAAACAACTCAATGCTTGCAATATAGTGATACCATTGTGAAGCATAATCAAACAGTGATGCTTTTATTCCTAAATTTTTAGCGAACAAACGGTTTGCTGCACTTTGGGAGCGCATCGTCGTAAGTGTATTGGCACGCCTACTTTTCAGAGAAATAATTTCATAACCATGATGCTTGAGCAAATATTCCAAAGAGGCAACATTATAGTGAACATAATGCTGATGAGGTTGAAACCATTTCCAACGGTGCCGAAGTAACCTGCTCCAAAAACTTCCAAAATCCGGTACGCGGACAGCAAGAATGCCACCCTTGGAAATTAGACCGTTTATTTGCCGGATGGTTTTAGCAGGTTCGGGAAAATGTTCCAAAGAATGCCACATTACCACACAATCAAATTGTCCCTTTACTTCATCAAGTGATGGGAGAACCGGAATGCCTATTGTATTACACGCTTCACGGGCACTGATCGAGGGTTCGATACCCAATACCTTATACCCAAAGCGTCTGGCTTCATCTAAAAAAAAACCTCTGTCACATCCTATATCAATCATTGCAACTCGTGGAGGTAAAAGGGAAATTAGCTTGCTTAAAAGAAAAATCTGCTCGGGTAAACGTGCTATTCTTCTTCGTTCATAGTGATAATTAGTTGTAGTTATGTTATTCTGAAGAACATAGGAAGAAGCATAATAATCAATAGTATCATCATAATGAGGCATATCTCTCAAAAAAAACAGTGAACAATTCAGGCACTGTTTAAGAGCTGTAGTACCCCATAACACATCCTTGAGCGACTGTGAAGAACAACTTGGACAATGGTGCATTCATTATTCCTTAAAATAATAGAGATATAGTTCTAAAAACAAGACTTGAAAAATTAGTGATGTTATGCCTATTCATTATAGAATTGTTCAAACTGTGATTTAGAATTTATCGCTTTTCATGCTGATTCTTTTCGAAATTAATTACACTACCGGATAGATTTTCCCAAACTAAGAGTTCTAACTTACCAAAATACACTGTTATAGACAAGAATCAACGAAGAACCCATTGTTGGAACAGAATTATATATATCGATAATAATCACCACAACTTGTTATATATTCATAATGTTATGTAAATGTAATGCCTTCGTCTGCAATTCTAACGCATACGTAATATACAAACAGTAATTTTCCGTTTGAAAGAGTACATTATTTCCCATAAACTTTAAGATAATCTATGAATACAATGATGAATTCTCCTCGAAATCCATTCCAATTACTACATTCTGTTCCTGGACGTACTAATCCTTTGGTAGCAGCACCATTGAAAGTTGCGGAAAATCTTCTTGGATTATCAGAATTACAAGAAATATATCATAGAGCATCAAATTTACAGTCAGGCAATCATTTTTTTCAGGATGTTCTTTCGAGCATGAATGTAGAATTAGTTGTTCGAGATTATGAATTATCACGGATTCCTAAAAAAGGAGCAGCAATCATAATTGCAAATCATCCTTTTGGGGGGATAGAAGGGGTAGCGTTGGGTGCACTTTTGCACTCAATTCGCCCTGATATGAAAATCATGGCTAATTATTTACTTGCCAAGATACCCGAACTTGCCGACAGTTTTATTACAGTAGATCCTTTCGGAAAAGATACATCACCTCAGCGGAATTTGAAGGGATTGAAGGAAACACTTATGCATCTGAAGTCTGGTGGGATATTGGCAGTATTTCCTGCGGGTGAGGTTTCGAGTTTCTCATTTGCTCATGGTGAAGTAACAGATAACAAGTGGAGTGATTCAATTGCACGGATAATTCGCCATACACAATGTCCGGTAGTACCTGTTTTTTTTTCGGGGCATAATCGGCTTCGCTTCCAAATGGCGGGTTTGGTGCACCCTTTATTAAGAACCGCTCTGCTACCTCATGAATTTGTAAATAGCAATAATACTAAACTTCAAGTAACAATCGGAAATATTCTTCAACCTTCTAAACTTGTCAGGAATGATGATACTGCAATGATCGGGTTTTTGAGAAGCAGTGTTTATGTTTTAAAGGAGAAGCAGAAAAAAGAGAAAAAGATTGATACTATTCCCACAAATCAACCAATCGACAAAGGAGAATCAATGGAAAGTATGATTAAAGAAATTGAACAATTACCATTTAAACAGAAGCTCTTTGTATCCGGCGATTTTTTTGTTTTTTACGTGCAGGAAGAGCAAGCTCCGGGAATTGTTAGGGAAATAGGTCGTTTACGGGAAATTACTTTTCGAGGTGCAGGAGAAGGGACAGGTAAGGCGAGAGATGTAGATAAATATGATAAGTATTACACTCATATTTTTATTTGGAACGCTGCACAGCAAGAAATTGCAGGTGCATACCGTATCGGCAGAACAGACGTGATTGTAGAAAAGTATGGACGTAAGGGTCTGTATATTCATTCCCTTTTCAAGATTAGAAAGAAATTTCTGAGGCGTATTTCACCTTCGTTGGAGCTTGGGCGATCATTTGTCAGAATAGAATATCAGAGAAGTGCAGTACTCCTTTTGCTTTGGAAAGGAATAGGACAATACTTGCACCTATATCCCGAATACAAAGTACTGTTTGGTGCGGTAAGTATCAGCAATGAGTACCGCCCTCAATCTCGGAAAATGATGATTTCTTTTTTAGAACATCATGTTTATGATGATGGTTTGGCAAAATATGTGAAACCGCGAAATCCCGAACGTAATATGTTCGATGAACAGTTAGCGTATCGTTTGGGGGCAAGTTGTTCTTCAATCGAACAGGTTTCTTCATTAGTTTCGGAATTAGAACCTGATGGAAAGGGTGTTCCGACATTGCTCAAACATTATTTGAAATTAGGTGGTAAATTACTTGGGTTCAATCGTGATGAAGTATTTAGTAATGTAGTTGACGGCTTGATTTTGGTTGATATAACAAAAACGAATCCACACATCCTAAAAAAAATAACGGGGAAAGAAGAGGTAAGTGTATAGTTTAGGCAGCTTGAAGTATTCTTAGAGTTCAATTGATTGTTAAATAGAGTAAATCCGTAATTTTGCATGAATGAAATTCAATAGTGCTGATTATTACGTAATATTTAACTCAGGGTATTCGTCACCACCCTCTAATGTAAAATTATGAAACGCTCAACATTCATAAAAACAATTGGATTACTTTCCCTAATACCTACTTCTATGCAATTAGACCAATTAAAGAACTTGACAAATACGTTTGCAAATACTGAACTGATGCCTGTGCTGTTCATCGGTCATGGCGATCCTATGAATGCTCTTTTGGATAATCCGTTTACCCGCCAACTCTCGATTACAGGCGCAAACCTGATCAAGAAATATAAACCGAATGTAATTCTGGTCGTTTCTGCACATTGGCTCACTCAGGGCACGTATGTATGTACCAGTCCCAAACCCGAAACTATCCATGATTTCGGTGGCTTCCCTGATGAATTGTTCGCTGTTCAATACCCAGCACCCGGTTCACCCGAATATGCTGCGAAAACAGCAGGACTTGTTCATGAAATTAAAAAAACGAACGAATGGGGATTGGATCATGGGGCGTGGACAATCCTTAAACATCTTGTTCCTGCTGCTGATATTCCAGTATTTCAAGTGAGTATTGATTATCACCGTCCGATGCAATATCATTTTGATTTGGCAAAACAACTTCAATCCTTACGCCGCAAGGGTGTGCTGATAATCGGCAGTGGTAATATTGTTCATAACCTCAGATTGAGCTTGGGGAATTTGCGCAATAATTCCGGTAAACCGTTTGAATGGGCGATTGAATTTGATGAATGGGCAAAAAGTAAATTGGATGACCGCGATTTTAAAGCATTAGTAAATTATGAAAAAAGGGGAACAGCAGGCAAACTCTCCGTACCAACGGTTGACCATTATGTGCCGATGCTCTATAGCGTAGGGATGGCAGGGGCTAATGAAGAATTGCATCAATTCTATGAGGAAATTACGTTTGGTGGGATTAGTATGCGATGTTTTCAGGTGGGGTAGGGGGAAATGCTGCTGTTTTTTATAGGACATTGATGTTGCAACCCTGCTAAATTATAGTTTGAGAAAACCTTTTTAATCACTAAGTTTGAGGTGCTCACTTTATAAACCGCATTTTCACACTATTTACTAAGGTATCACTATGAACAGATTAATTATCTATATTTCATTTATTGCCATTTTGATTATAGTTGATTCATGTGGCAATGTACCGACAAATACGGAAGACGGAAAACTTACCGTTACATCACTGCGCCCGCCAACTGCTTGGAGCGGAGATACAGTAACTATTTCTGGAAGGAATTTCGGGGAATGGGGAAACGGCTCGATTGTATCTTTTGATACTTTGAAAGTTAATCCAGTATATATATCTGAGAAAGAAGTTCGTGCAGTTGTGCCATACCCGATAGAAGAGAAAGTGTTTGATGTAAGATTCTATAAACAGAAAGATACTGCTGTTGCAGGAAAAATTAGTATTGAAAACAGGATGATTGTTACTTCGGTAGAGCCAACAAAAGCATGGCATGGGGACAAAATCACTATCACCGGAAAAAGATTTGAGACTTATCCCAATGACTTTACTGTTCTATTGGACTCAATCATTGTAGAACCGTCATATAAAGATAACAGTACAATTTTGATAAAAGTGCCTACAACTGTTATAAAAAAATCATATACAATAACTATCCGAAAAAAAAAATCAATCAATTACGTATGATCAAAAAATTGTTATGGAACCGGGTCGCTTTTATTTTAAAAAGCAAAAATATATTTACAATTAAAATGTTCATTTAAAAGTAATGGAACAGTGAATCAATCCTATGAAGGTTCGTGGCATGGCGGAGTGGATATATATAATGAATACCAAAGTATAGCTGGCTGTGATCGAATAAATTCGTGTTTTTTTAAGATTAATCCGACTTTTGCAGTAGGATGCTGTGGTTATGGTAATCTCCCGGAAAATCAACGACATTATATTTATGGAGTTGCAGATACAGCTTCGCAAATAATATCGGATTTAGAAACAACTGTTATAGAATATAGAATCTTTTTCTTCAATGATTCATACACAACCCGAAACACGTTATTTTGAATTTTCTGTTAACTTGAAAAATGCAAAATTCAAAGAAACTGAAGATGGTATTGAAATTTATTATACAGGTGATAAACTAAAAGAAATTGGTTCGGAATTTTACTACTCAAAATCGGAGAGTAGTTATAAAAATCCCAACAATTATTCAAATGAATCTTTTACACCCTCAAGGCTTTATAGTCCAGATGATTATATAAAGATTAATCTCTACAGATAATTAACAAAAATAAACGAGAAGAAAAAAGAAACGCCTAAGGTCTATCCCTTAGGCGTTTCTTTTGTTTTAATAATTAACTTTCAAACAGTTTCATTCCTAATGATTTACTGGGTTATTGTTACATTCCCTTGCCCGATAACCACACCATTCTGATTACGCACCGAATATCTATACATTCCGCTTGAAAGTTCACTAAGCGAAATTGGAACATTGACAGTTTCAGCTTGTGAGAATACCGGTACGGATTTTACAACAGTACCCAGAAGATTGAAGAACTCAACAGTTGTCATACTTTCATTGGTTTGGCTATAGGAAATGGTAACTTCATTTTCAGTTGGATTTGGGTAGGCAATTGAATTACTAAGTATAGCATTTTCGTCAACTGATGTAGGACCGGCAGGAACTGAGCCGTCGAACGAAGTAGATTGAGGGGTAGTAAAGGTAGAATCAGTTCCATAATTAACTGTAGCCATATCAATCATCGAATTTCTCCAGAACTTTCTAGAATTTTCTTTGGTGGCTTTTCCTTGTGCAATCCCGAGAAGCCCTGCATAGAGTGGTTCAACCGGTTTGCCGTCTAAATAGAAAGAGTCAACTTGAATATAAGTTCTTTGCTCTACTAAAACATCATAGAATGCAGATAATTTTCCATCACCGGTAGGAATCTGTGCTTTACCCCAGCCGATAATAGAGTCATGCTGAGAGATATTTCCGATTTTTGAAATTGGGGTATTATTAAATGTAGGCGAAATGGTTACAGTACCGCTAACAGTCCAAGTGAAATCTGAATTCCACACATCTCCTGATGTTACAGGAAATTTAAGGATCACACGTTCACCTTTTGTAATTGCATTTTGAGCAGGGATAATCATACTGTCTTTTGGATTTTTGGTTACCATTTCAAGTCCGTATCGTTGCTCGTCAATTGCCACTCCTTTTTGTTTGTATCCATTATCTTCTGCGGTATATACATTCTGGATTTTGAATCCTGCGGTTGTTGTGAGGTTTTCAAAAGATTCCAGATATAAAGCATCAGTGAATGCAGGATTCTGACGGGTTGTGTAAGTCAGAGGGATTGAGACATCAAATGAAGTAATAGATGTAGCGGTCGCATTAAGATTCGGACCGGTCATTGAAGAAAATACAGTTTGTGATGTTCGGTTGGAAGAATATATATTCCCGATTTGAAGTCAAAATTAGACTTTTTGATAACAATCTGTGCTTCAACTTGGATAGAAAATACTATGGCAACACAAAAAAACATGAGAAAAGATTTCATTTGGTTCTCCTTATTATTAAGTGAAATTTTGAAAAGAGATTATGAGGTATAATATATTATTATGGCGCAAATTACATAAAAAATATCAAAGATAAAAATGAAGAAATGGCAATAAAAATCAAAAGGGTTCCTACTATTTGAAAAAGTAGAAACCCTTACTAAACAAATAGAGATTGTTTATTTAATAAGTGTTACATTTCCTTGACCAATAACAGTTCCATTTTGATTGCGAACCGCATAGTGATACATTCCGCTTGTAAGGTCAGCAAGAGAGACAGGTACGTTTACAAATTGACTCTGAGAAAATACCGGGACAGATTTTACAAGTGTACCAATAAGATTGAAAAATTCAACGGTAGCAAAATTGCTTTTTGCTTGTGTATATGAAACTGTGATATTATCATTTGTCGGATTAGGATAAAAAGCCGGGCTGTCAAGTTCTCTATTATCATCTACTGATGTTGGTGCAGGAATAGAAGCATCGAATGTTGAACTTTGGGCGTTTGTAAATGTGGAGTCATCTTCATAATCGACAGTTGCCATAGGAATAAACGAGTTTCTCCAGAATTTTCTCATATTTGTCACCGTTACTTGCCCCTGTGCAATATGGAGGTTTGCTGCCAAAGATTCAGCAATCGGCTGACCGTTCAGCAGGAAAGAATCAACTTCAAAGAAGGTGGATTGTTCGATAAGAACATCATAAAACGCAGATAGTTTTCCATCTCCGGTAGGGAACTGCGCTTTTCCCCAGCCGATAATTGAATCATGCTGTGTAAAACTACCAATTTTACTAATGGGAGCATCTTGCAAACCGGCAAGGAAAGCAGTAGCAGTGCCTTCAGCCGACCATCGGAATTTTGAAGACCATACACTTCCTGCAGTTGCAGGGAATTTAAGAAGTATGTTCTCACCTGTCGTTTTGCAAATTTGAGTCGGGATAATTAAACTGTCTGTCGAGAATCCGGTAACGGAAGATAACCCATACCGTTGTTCATTCACTGCAATTCCCTTTTGTTTAAAACCGGTTTCGTCAACTGTAAAGATATTGAAGATGTTTACACCTAACGTAGAAATAAGTGGCAGATACGACTCAAGGAGAAGAGCGTTAGGAAATTCAGGTAAAGGTGAAGCTATATACGTTGAAGAACTTGTATCGAATTTAGAAACTGTGGCAGCTTCCACGATAAGATTTGAGCCGTTCATCACGGAGAACAAATCTTTCTCAGTTGTGAAATTTGAGACATACGTCCCTGCTTTGAAGTCAAAATTTGACTTGTTGATTATAAGTTGTGCATTTGCATGAGCCGAAAGTGAAAGAGCCGCTATACAAAGCGAAAAAAGAAAAGATTTCATGAACAGACTTCCCAAAAAAATAAAGTAAAAAAATACTAAGAGTAACAATGTAATTGGATTAGCTTGTAATAATTCTGATTGATACAAAGTAACAATCACGATTAGAAACGATGAAATTTCAAGAAAGTTTCAAGGATTTATATATTATTTTGAAGAAATAATATTGTGCAAAGAAAAAGTACTATCAGAGTTACGGCAATAATAATTCACTACTCCATTCCTATGATGCCACCAATACTCTTATTGCATTTATTAAATCCGTAATTTTGCAGAATGAAATTCATCCGCTATAGAATCATTTACGCCATATTACCCCTGATTATTTGCTGCTTGCTTGGCTCCTGTGCCAATTCTCAGCCACCGTCAGGCGGACCTCCCGACAAAGAGCCTCCCGAAGTCAATGAATTTTCTCCTCAAAACGGAACGCTTAATTTCCATGACGAAACGATTACACTCCATTTTACCGAGTATGTCAATAAATCAAGGGTAAGTGAGAATATCTTTATATCTCCCAACAAACGGCTGGAGTATTCATGGAGCGGACGTGAGCTTGAGGTAACGATAGCCGAGCCACTCGATTCTAATACTACCTATTCGTTTACACTTGGCACTGAATATGCTGACCTTGCAGGTAATAAACCCACACAAGCGTTTACGGTGATATTTTCTACAGGTTCACATTTGGATAGCGGGATTATTCGCGGTAAACTCACTGCTGATGCACCGTCCGGAGTCTATGTTTTTCTCTATCCGATAACGGGTATAAATCCCGATACTCTTAACCCAGCTCATACAAAACCCAAGTACCGTACACAAGTAGGGACAAACGGTGCTTTCGAATTCAGGGCATTGCCCGAAGGTAGATACCGAATGTTCGCAATAAAGGACGAATATAAAGATGAACTCTATGATATTTCATTGGATGCTTATGGAACGGCAGAAGATGATATTACTCTCCGGCAGGACAGTATTCCAACGGTAAATATCCGTCTCGGGGAAATTAGAGATGTAATTACTCCTCAATTGTTCGATGTCCGTGCATCCCGTACTCTGCTCGAAGCCCAGTTTAGTAAGAATATAGACACGAATTTTATCATGCGAGAAAATTTCTCTGTGCGTGATAGTGCTTCAACTAAAATAATTCCGGTTAAATCAGTATGGATTCATCCGAAGAACGGAAAGTCTGTGATGATTCAAACTTCTACACCTTTGGATACTGTTACTCATTGGCGGCTTTCGGTTCGTTTAGGTGATTCAACTATTCGCGATATAGCGGGGAATAAAATAGTTGATAGTGCCTCCTCTAGAATATTTACGGCAACTTCAGATGTAACTGATACTCTGCCGCCAATTATTCTGCAGTTTCCTTTTGCGGACAGCAGTAAAGGAGTTGCTCTTTCCTCTGCATTCGATTTCGTTTTCGATCGTGCAGTAGTTCAGGATGATGTAGAGAGAAACCTCGTTTTTACAAATGTCTCTACAAATAAAACGGTTGTTGCAGATTATCGGTGGCGAGGTGACAACATACTGCGGATACAGCCCGAACAGCGTTTGGAGAGTGACAGCTGGTATGAATTGAAATTGAACATCGGAGCAATTCATTCCATAGGAGGCGGCAAAGCTGCAAAAGATTCAGTGAAACTTATCAGGTTTAAGAGTTTCGATTCACGTACCTTCGGTGGTATAAAAGGCGTATTAACAGATTCGTCAGGATCAGATAAAGAGCGGTATGTAGTTACATTAGTATCTAAGGACAAGAAAACAAGACTAACACAAGTTCTTACATCAGCCGGTGCTTTTGAATTTGCTGAAGTACAACCGGGCATATACACTCTTGAGGTATTTGTAGATAATGGGACAGGGAAGTATGATGTGGGGGCAGTCTATCCGTTTCGCCCTGCTGCTCGCTTTGGAGTCGGCACTACTGAGATTACTGTTCGCTCGCGTTGGACTGTAGAGGGTGCTAAGATTGATATTGGGAAATGAGAATATGAAAATAATAATTATAGTATTTGTAATAATAGTATCATCCTTAATTATCGGTTGTGGAGCGAAACATACTACAGAAAAGCGATATGGTATTTCGTTCTGCGACAGCAATGTGCTTTCAAATGTTCGTCGGAGTACAGGGGCTGAAAGCATTAACGGATACCTGACAACGTATACCGACTCAGTTGAACATGTTATGGCGACGATTGATATTCTCAATCCGGAAAATTATGATGAACTAGTTCAAAATAATAAGTTAACACGTTCTATTGCCGATAGTATAATTAAAAGTATTGGTTATAACGATATTGTTGATTCATTAATAATCAATTATACTGATAAGGCGACATTGCTAACTTTTTTTACTGAAAAGTATACATCTTATTCTTATGGAACGAAGTATATTTATGACATCCGTTCGATATTTTTCAAGGATATCGAAAAATGGGCTTCAGAAATCCAATCACTCATAAAAATGAATCAATTGGAAAGAATCCATCTGATAGCAGATTCCTTATCCTCAATATATAGCTATAGATACTTTCTTTTTAATGTAATTGTTGGTGTGAAAATGCGTGAGAATCCACGAGATCTTACTGAGCCCAAGGAAATGATGTTAAAGGAAATTTCAAGAAGACCATTGAACAGGCAAATATATTTTTATCTTGGTTATATATGTTTTCTGCAACTACAATACGATGAATCAGCTAAGTATTTTGATAAATTACTCCGATTCGATCCTAAAAATATCATAGCAAATTACTATCGCGGTTATATTTATGCGTATGCCAAAGATTATAAATCAGCAATGAAACAATTTCTTCTTGCTAAAGAAAGCGGATCTGATATTGCAGATAAGGCAATCGAAGACTTACATAAGGCAGGATATTGATATGGTTCGGGCATGAAGTACGAATAATGGGAGTAGTAGCGAATATTGATAGAGTGATAAGCATTACAATAATCTAACCCCTCCTAAAACGTATTTTTTCCGTAAATTTGGATAATTATTAAGGAAATCGGATGTCGAATGCAATTTTAGTAACAGGCGGTGCAGGGTTTATAGGCAGTAATTTCATCAAGTATGTACTCCGCGAGTCGGATGCAACTGTGGTGAATTTGGATGCTCTCACGTATGCAGGGAACTTGGAAAACCTGGCAGGTGTTGAGTATAATCCGCGTTATTCGTTTGTGCATGGAAGAATCGAAAATTCAGAGTTAGTGAGGCATGTCAGTAAGCAGTATAAAGTAACCGGAATTATTAATTTTGCAGCTGAATCGCATGTTGACAGGTCGATACTAAACGCACAACCATTTGTGGATACAAATATTTCCGGCACTCTTGCTCTGATGACGGTTGCAAGGGAATTAGGGGTGGAGCGATTTTTGCAGGTCTCGACGGATGAGGTCTATGGCTCACTCGGCAGGCAAAAGCGAAGATCTAATCAGCTATGTAAAAGACCGCCCGGGACATGATCGACGTTACGCCATTGATTCCTCTAAAATTAAGAATGAGCTCGGATGGAAACCGACATTGAATTTTGAAAATGGACTGGAACAAACAGTCCGATGGTATCAGGAGAATGCAGAGTGGTGCAACCGTGTCCGTTCTGGTGAGTATATGAAATATTATCAAAAACAGTACGGTATCCGGTAATAATAGGTGAATCTATACGTTCAATCAACAATTTTATCCGGCAACAATTACAATTATTAATTTCAATAATAACAAAAAACTTTCTATGGCTCTAACAACCTCAACCAATACAGCTGTTAATCCTCAAGAATTACTGCAATCAATCCAAAATCGTTCCTTTACCGTGGGTGTTGTCGGCTTGGGTTATGTAGGATTGCCCCTCGCAGTAGAATTTGCGATGAAAGGAATCAAAACACTCGGAATTGATATTGATGACCGCAAAATTTCCTCACTCCAACGAGGGGAAAATTATATTCAGGATATCTCGAATGATAATGTACGGAAAGTAATGAACAATGGAACAATGGCAGCTACTACCGATTTTTCACGCTGCGGCGAATGCGATGCCATTTTTATTTGTGTTCCGACGCCATTTACACCCAATAAAGACCCTGATATTTCCCATATAGTCCATACCAAAAATAGGTACGAG
>JACPWH010000244.1 GCA_016197185.1 Ignavibacteriota bacterium | reverse complement strand
TCCGCACAACGGGATGACAATTTTGGATATGCCACAAAATGGTTGATGTATCATCTCAATTCATCTTATTTTATCAATTTTTTAGAAGAGCTTACCGGGATTAAGGGGTTATTGCCCGACCCTCATTTTGAAGGAGGCGGACTTCATCAAATTATGCCAGGCGGTAAACTTGGCGTTCATGCTGATTTTAACAAACACAGAAAATTAAATATTGATCGAAGGATAAATCTTCTTGTTTATCTGAATAAAAACTGGGAAGAAGAGTATGGCGGGCATCTTGAATTATGGGATAAGACTATGGAACATAGTGTTGTTAAGATACTACCTTTGTTCAATCGAATAGTTTTATTCAGTACTACCGACACTGCTTATCATGGACATCCCGAACCGTTAATGTGCCCTGAAGAAACTTCACGGAAGTCAATTGCTCTCTACTATTATTCTAACGGAAGACCTGAGGAAGAAATAACCGACAGCCATTCTACCCTTTTCAAATTACGACCTAACGAAAAGGCAAAACGCAGCTTAAAGCAGCTTGTAAAGGCATTCATTCCACCTATTGTTCTTGAAGTAAAACATAAATTAACAGGGAAAATGTAACTAAACATTTGTAAATATTTTACAATTTTTAAAATACTCCCAGTTTGCGTTTGTTTGTAGTAAAATCCTCTCAAAAATATAAGCTAAAATTCATGCTCTCACTATCAGTTCTCACAATTGGCGATGAAATTTGTATCGGTCAAATTGTAAATACAAATGCATCATGGATAGCCGATCAATGCACACGAATCGGTTGCAAAATCTCCATCCATTCTACGATTGGGGATGATATTCAGATTATTGTCAATGAACTTGAACGATTACTTTCACAGAGTGATGCTGTTATTATTACCGGCGGTTTAGGTCCAACTCATGACGATGTTACAAAGGATGCACTTAGTAAGTACTTTAATGATTCCCTTGTTTTGCACCAGCCAACCTTAGATTACCTTACTTCTATCTATGCCAAACGCGGACAAACTGTCTCCGAACGAAATGCTACCCAGGCAATGCTTCCTTCGAAGGCAACAATTCTCTCGAATTCACGGGGAACTGCATCAGGAATGTGGTTTGAAGAAAACGGGAAAATAGTTATTTCGTTACCCGGTGTACCGACAGAAATGAAAGGACTGATGGAAGAGCATATTTTATCCCATTTATCAAAACGTGCTGATGAAACAGAGGGTGTGCAATTATATAAAACTTTGTTGACAACCGGAATAACCGAAGCTAACCTTGCTGATTTAATCGGTGATCCAAAAGAATTTTTAAATGGTTCATCGCTTGCGTTTTTGCCTTCTTATCAGGGTGTTAGACTAAGAATCGGAGTACAAGAAAATAATAAACAGAATGCTTCTGCCGAACTTGAACGGATTGAGTATTATATTCGTAAGAGAGCCAATAAATTTATTTTCGGTGAAAACGATCAAACCCTTGCATCGGTTGTAGCGCAATTACTTATCAAAAAGAATCAAACTGTTTCTGTAGCAGAATCATGTACCGGTGGAATGCTTGGAGCGGCTCTTACTGATATTTCAGGAAGTTCTGCATATTTTGAAGGTGGAGTTCAGGTATATAGCTATTCTGCTAAACATAATATTCTCAATGTTCGCCCTGAAACATTAACACAGTACGGTGCGGTCAGTAAAGAAACCGTAGAAGAAATGGCTATAAACGTGCGGAAGAAATTCGGAACTACTTATGGTATTTCCATAAGCGGCATAGCAGGACCGGGTGGTGGTTTACCTGAAAAACCTGTAGGAACAGTTTGGATTGGTATCGCTGATGAATATAAAGTTTCTGCAAAAAAGTTCGTTTTTGGTAATGAACGTAGCATCAATCGCGAGCGTTCGGTCGGCTCTGCCTTGGAGATGCTGTACCGTGCATTGTTGGACGAATAAAGATATTGTATATGTTTTATGTTGTTCAATCAACATAACCCTTAATTTTGACTGTCACGTTTTTAATATTAATACTTAAAAAACAATGTGTGGAATTGCAGGGATTGTAGAAACTGCCGCAGCTAAGCCAAGTATTTCCGAAGCCATCTTACGGTCAATGAGTGATATTATACATCACAGAGGACCTGATGACGAGGGACAATGGATTTCCTCGAATCACCGTTGTGGTTTTGCATTTCGTCGTTTGGCTATCATTGATTTATCTCCTGCCGGGCATCAGCCGATGACTACATCCGACGGACGTTTTACCATTGTATTCAACGGAGAAATTTATAATCACCTCATACTCCGACGTGACCTTGAAGAGCGTGGCTATGAATATCATTCAAAATCCGATACCGAGACTATTCTTTATGGTTTTCGGGAATATGGCGAGCAATTCCTTTCGAAAATGGTTGGAATGTGGGGTTTGGCTATTTGGGATAATGACAAACAGGAGCTATTCTGTGCGCGTGACCGAATAGGTGTTAAGCCTTTATATTATAGCTTTCAAGCAGGTAGATTTATTTTCGGCAGCGAGATTAAATCAATCCTGCAGCATCCATCCATTTCAAAGGAAATGAATATTAAGGAAATGACAAATTATCTGTCATTTTCAATGACAAGCGAACATTCTACTCTCTTTGAAGGAATACAGAAACTTCCTGCCGGACATTTCTTACGGTTGAAAGCGGACGGAACACTAACAACTCAGAGGTACTGGACTCCATTAAAGCATAATACTCCATATTCAACCCTCAATGAGAAAGATACAATTGATGAAATCATGCGCCTTTTGCGTCAGGCTGTAAAAGATAGGATGATGAGTGATGTGCCATTCGGGGTATTCTTGAGCGGAGGCGTAGATTCGAGTACAAACGTTGCGTTAATGGCTGAATTGATGGACAGACCGATCGATACTTTTTCCGTTGGATTCAAAGAACTTGAAAAATACAACGAAATGGAATATGCACGCAAGGTTGCCGGTATTTTCAAAACCAATCATCATGAAATCCTTATTGATGACAAGGACGCCCTGCCTGTTTTAGAAGAACTTGCATGGCACGAAGATGAACCTAACGGTGATCCCGTCTGTATCCCTCTCTATTTTTTGAGTAAACTTACACGGGAATCGGGTACAACGGTTATTCAGGTAGGTGAAGGCAGTGATGAACAATTCGTTGGTTATCCGTGGATGGTACGTGAGTTGAATTTCCATAATACCTATTGGAAGAATTTCAACCGATTACCTAAATTGATGCAACGCAGTATATATGCAGGAATCAAACCTATTTTCGAAGCTCGCGGACAATATCTGGCTTTGGATTATATTCGTAGGGCAGTAGAAAACAATCCGCTATATTGGGGTGGAGCGGTGGATATTACTCCTTCGTATTTGGATAAACTGCTTATGCCAAAGTATCAATCATATTCCCGTGCGCCTGTTGAGATGGCAAAAAGACTAAATAATGAAGCTATATCCCATCAAACGAAGGACGATTTTATTCAGCAGATGGCGTTTGTAGAACTTTCACACCGTTTACCTGAACTTTTGCTGATGCGTGTAGATAAAATGGGGATGGCACATTCATTAGAAGCTCGGGTACCCTTCTTGGATCATCGTTTAGTTGAATTTACGATGACAATTCCTTCAAATATTAAGTTGCCTAAAGGGGCAACCACCAAACATTTGCTCAAGAAAGGTGTGGAATCGATACTTCCGAATGATATTATTTACAGGAAGAAGCAGGGATTTGCGGCACCAATGTCAGAATGGCTCAGAGGCTCGTGGTATGGGTTTGCAAAAAGACAAATTCTTCATTCAGGTTTAGCAAAGACGGGAATATTTTCATCTGAAATTGCACAAAATATGCTTAAAATGCATCACAATGGCAAAAGAAATTTTGGTAAATCACTTTATTCATTAATGAATCTTGCACTTTGGCATCAGAGATTTATTGAGTAATAATTACAAAAAATCATGAAGGTATTTTTAAATAAGTTATATTCTACTTTAATAACGATAGTAGTTTTACTACTATTACATTCAGATGTATTCTGCCAATATAGTCAGGGGTTAGTTGGACATTGGAGTTTTGATGATTGTACCGCTAAGGACAGCAGTATAAATCAATTTAATGGCATACCTAACCCAGAAATAGTGTGTATAAAGGGTATTCAGGGACAAGCATTTGTTTTTGATGGGAACAGTGATTTTATAGATATTGGAAATAAAAGTCTATTTAATAATGGTGATGATTTTACAATTACGGCATGGATAAAAATACAACCAAATAGCGGGGATGATGGATTTAGTGCAATTATTACAAAGTGGGAAAATAGTGGAGGTCCACAAGAATGGTGGTTTGGAGTTTATAAAGATGAACTTCATTTTACTTCACAAGGTTATCCATGTGCAACAGATTGCCCTGAGAGAATGAGTAATGGATTAGATTTGTACAATAATTGCTGGACATTTGTAGGAGTTATAGTCACAAACAACAACCGAGTACAATATATTAAAGACGGAAAAATTATTGATGAAGATAAGACTAAGTATTCATTTTCTCCACAGGCAACAAGTATTCGAATAGGCAGACAAAATCCTAACAATCGCCCTGCTGCTCGTTTTTCAGGAGGAATTGACGAAGTGCGTGTTTATAATCGCGCTTTAGATCCTATTGAAATTGAAAGCCTATATTTGAAAGATTTTAGACCTCCCGAAAAATCAACAAGGTATAGTGAAGTTCGTATTTGCAAAGGAGATAGCATATCCATAAATGGTAATGTTACCTATTCAGCTCAATATAATTGGTCACCACCTTATAATTTGTCTTGCATAAATTGTTCAAATACAATTTCATATCCTGACTCAACAACTCTTTATTCGTGCGATGCAGTACCTCTTAAAGGTTGCCAAATTATATCCACTCAAGTAAAAGTTATTGTAGATACTATCCCAAAATCACCTATTGATTTTAGATTGTCCCGTGATTGCAAGGTTACTCCTGATGCTCGATTTGAAATGAATGTAACAACAAATGATAATCTAAATTTATCAGGAATCAAGGAATTTACATCAAAGATAACTTTTGACAATAGATGGATGTTCTTAGACTCAACAATCGGAATACCTACAATCAGACGTGGAAAAGCATTAGATCAATCGTGGATAATAGCGAAAAATGTTTTTACTAAAGACTCATTATCAACTGTTAGTATATGGTGTAAAGGTGAAACACCAATTGAAAAAGGTGACAGTCTTTTATCAGTAGCATTTCGGAGTTATCTGCCTGATGTTTTACAGTACCAACCAACTTTAACAGTTGCTGTAAAAAGTTCTATCGGCTGTTTTGCACCTTCAATTGCTTCCGGATTGGTTTCTCTCCAATCCTGTTTTATAGGAGCTCGCCGAATTAATGTATCCAATACTTCATATTCGTTAGCTGTAATTAACGAACAGAAATCAAGTGACAATATCACTATACTATACAGTATTGGACTCAAAGGGAAAACAACGATTGAAATATTTGACTCAGAAGGAAAACTACATAAACAGCTTATTGATGAAATTCAGGAAAATGGTGAATATAGTTTATCCATATTCCCTTCTTTGCCTTCAGGTTTTTATTTTTGCAGAATGAAATCAGGATTTTATGATCATACAGCAGGTTTTGTAATTGCTCGATAATAAATTAGAAAGAATCAATCCAAAATGAATGCAATCATTGATGACAAACAAGAAGCCATAAAACAATGGACTGAAGACCCATGCGGAAAGATTGGAGCAAAAGGTCTTAAAGAAGGAACACATGAGTTTTATGAACGGATTAACCAGAATCGCTATGAAGAATATGCTCCATGGATGAAAAAAGTCATGGGATTCATACAATTTAAAGGAAAAAAAGTCCTTGAAATTGGTTTTGGAATGGGAACAGATCTTTTTCAATTTGCTTCCAACGGATCAGAAGTATATGGAATTGATCTATCTCCAAAGCACTTAGAGATTTCTCAGAAACGTTTTAATCTTTATGGATTGAAAGCAAACTTACAACTTGCTGATGCTGAAAATATGCCCTTTGAAAATGAAACATTTGATGCCGTTTATAGTTTTGGAGTGATTCACCATACTCCTAATATGCAGAAAACAATTGAAGAGACATATAGGGTTTTGAAACCTGGAGGCAAGGCAATAATATCAGTCTATAATCGAAATTCTGCACACTACTATTTTGTTCTAATGGCAAAATACATTTTATTCTTACGTTTTTTACGCGAATCGTACCGCCGAACGCTTTCGCGTATTGAATATCGTGAAAATAGTGATGCATGCCCCTTAGTTATTCTTTCATCAAAAAAAGAATATGCCAAACGGTTTTCAGCTTTCAGTAATGTTACAATTGAATGTCATCACCTTCATGCACATGATTTCGGACTATTCAAAAAAATTATTCCTACTTCTTGGGTAAAGAAACTAGAAAGTAAACTTGGGTGGTATTTAGTTGCAAAGTGTACAAAATAAGATAATTGTCGAGCTGAATTATTTTAAAGAAACTTAGCTTCACTCGTCAGAATTTTTACTGTCCAAAAAAATAATTGTATCAGTTGAAACTATTTTTTTAGTTTCTGCCACATTACTTTATGAAAACGAACGACAAATGGAAAATATATTCAGATGCCGAACTATTTACAATGCTTAGCGGCACCCAATTGGAAATTGACGGGAGTTTTCACGAACTGTATCGTCGTTATTCTGTTCGTATTTATGGATATTGCAGGCGAATGGTAGGTGATGGTGCCGCTGAAGATGTTTGCCAAGATATTTTTCTGTCGTTTCTTGACCACGGCAAAAAGAAAACACCGATAAACAATGTAGCGGCATATCTTTTTAGAATTGCACAGAATAAGACTCGGAGACAAAGAAGCAACGAGGTGGAGAGGACGATGGAGGAATTTAAGGAGGAGTTGTTCAGTGCTTCGAACTTATCTCCCGAAGAAAGAGAAACAAATCAACTTGTTTCTTCAGCTATGGAATTATTACCCGATGATTATAGGGAAACCTTAGCATTGCAGGTTTATGGCGGAATGACCTACGAAGAAATTGCAGCGGTAAGAAGAGTTCCTATTAGCACCGTTCGCAATCATATTCTACGGGCTAAAAAAAAAATACGCGAATTATTACTTCCATTTTTTCAAGATGAATCCAAATAATTAAGTTTTTGAATTTCATCCTTAAAAAATAGTATATTGAACATTATCATATAGTTAATTATGGATAAACCCATGTATTCCCCTTCTGAATTGATTGACTTGGTGCTGGATGGCGAGGTGGAGCAGAGTCAATCAACACCTCTTTTTACAACTCTTGCAACAGATAATGATCTGCAAGTTGAATTTCATCAAGCACTTTCTATTCGTCGTGCAATGAATGCCGAATTACAATCCAGTGCTCCTTCAGCAGAATTCACAAATTCACTGTTCCAACGGGCAGGTATCGGTCTTGCTTCAGGCACATCTGCTTCATTTTGGAGTAAAGCTATGTTCAAATGGGTTTATTTAGCAAGTACTGCTGTTATTTCCTTTGGAATAGGTGTGCTTGCAACAAACAATCTAGATGTATTTTCACAAAAATCAACAGTACAGAATCAGTTTCCGATTGAACTTCCTAAAGTATATTCAATTACCGTGCTCCCTGAAAATAGTTCTGTTTCAGAAAATTCTTCTCTTTTGAGAAATGCCCATAAACCTTCAGCCAAAAAGGGAGTTTCAAATAATTATTCCAACAAAATTTTGTCACCTTCTCATACACAGAGCACTCAACATACCCCCTAAATAAATTTCTAATCGGACATTACTTAATAACCGTTATTTCTATTTATAGAGAATAACGGTTTTGTATTTTAGACCACCAGCTTCAAAATTAAGAATCTGTAAACACTATCATCAAGAAACTCTCACCAGTAATAAATGTCTCTATTAGCTGTATAATTAACAGTACAACAAGATCAAAACTATGATAATTCACTATAATAATCAGATACTTCAGGCAAATTGAAACCCTTCAAACAATCTGTCAATTTGAAATTTTAACTTTTTTATAAAATATCTGTGATATTTTTCACAATTTTGTGTTAATACATAGATTGAATTCTGTTCAAATAGACTTTTTAATATTAGATAAATATTTTTACTACCCTTTTTGCTGTCTTGAGGACGTTGTGTTTACATCCAAGAAATGTTGTGTTTACACCCAGGAATTTTTCACACAATTTAATTTGAGGTAATTATGCCTAAATTTACCAAATACTTGTTGACATTCTGTACTGCCTATGCAATATTTGTAATGATTGGCTGCCGTGAAGTAACTCCTGTTGATAATGATAAACCGAATGATATAGATTCAACAAGTATAAAACTTGATTCAAGTATAGTTGCGTATTGGAGTTTTGATGACAATACTGCTACCGATAACTCTGGCAATGGTTTCAATGGGACATTTGTAAACTCATTTTCACTACCCTCCACAGGAGCTAAAGGTAATGGAATGAAGTTTAATGGTATTAATAATTGGATTGATGTTGGAAATAAAAATCTTATTGAATCTGGACATACAACAACGATTACGGCTTGGGTAAAGAAAAGCAATCAAGGTTTTGCTGCAGTTATGACGAAGTGGGATGCAGATAAATCTCCTGATGGTTCTGATTGGTGGTTTGGATTATATGACGGTGAAATTCATTTTACAAATAATGATGCAGGATGTGGAAGATATTGTCCCGATAAAATGAGTATAGGGCTAAATATTAAAAATGATGAATGGACGATGATTGGAGTAATTATTACCGACACTATAATTTATTACATTAAGAATGGTGTAATTAGAGATATTGACAGAGGAAATTTTCGTTTTACATCTACCCCATCTCATATACGCTTTGGTAAGCAGAACGATAGTGTAATTGGCAATGAAAGCTGGTACAAGGGTAAATTGGATGAAGTTCGTGTATATAATAGGAAATTGAATAATGCAGAATTGTTAAAAATTTATTCGATGTTCGAAACTCAACAAGAAACTGACACTGTAAAAATCGACTCAATTCAACCATATGAAAGCATTCCTGATTTATTAGCTCGCTGGAATTTCGACGACGGAACTGCAATTGATAATACAGGAAATGGTTTCGATGGAACTAAAGTGGGCAGTTTCAAAACTTCTGACGGTATTCGTGGGAAAGATGTTGAGTTTTATTCTGATGGATCATCAATTGATGTTGGTGACAAGCAACTTATCACTTCCGGCAATCAAATGACAATAACTGCGTGGGTCTATCCTACTACTGTGAGTGGATTCCGTGCTATCCTCACTAAATGGGAAGCAAATACTTCTCAAGGAGGTTTACTTGATTGGTGGTTTGGATTATTTGACGGTGAAATTCACTTTACGAACAATGCAATAGGATGTGGGAAATATTGCCCTGACAAAATGAGTACCGGTCTCAAAATACCAAATAATAAATGGACAATGATTGGAGTAATTATCACTAATAACACAGTTTATTATATAAAAAATGGACAAATAATTGATGAAGATACAGGAGATTACACATTTGTATCAACTGCCGCAAAAATTCGTTTCGGTAGGCAAAATGGTATTGTTATTGGTAATGAAAGTTGGTATAAAGGAGGGTTGGATGAAGTATGTGTTTATAATCGAGCACTTGATGATGCAGAAATCATGAAACTTTATACAAACAAACAGTAATAAATTCAATCATCAATATTAAAAAACCACTTATATAATTTTTAAGTGGTTTTTTTGTTCAACCTGTTTACGAGCAAATATGATCGTCTCATATTTTCATCTTTAGAAAATACGTAACTCTATTCATATTACTATTGCATTATACCCACCCCCTTAAAAAAGCGTCCCCATTTCTTTAGGCTGTGCATCAGTTCTTCCCATAAACTTCTCGTCAAGCAATTCGGGTACATCCAACCTGACATCTTTCAGCATCTTTGATACAGGTCTTGCTGTCATTTCTTCTGATGGATAGGGCTTTAGAATATCCAAATGCTGTTTTAAGATTAGCTTATCAGAAAGCCAATCATCTTGATTTGCTGTTAGAATAGCACCCATACGATGATGAATCCGAGCTATAAATTCATTCGGTTCTGTTGTAATTGCAGTAAACGAATATATCACATCTCCTACGGGACTTTTCCATATCTCCCATAATCCGGCAAAGGCAAATGTTTCTTTCGATTTAAGCGAAATAAGCAGAGGTTGTTTGCCTTTCTCAGTTACGAGCCACTCATAATATCCATCTACCGGAATGAGGCAACGTCTTGATTTGAGTGCATTTCTAAAACTTGGTTTTTCAGCTAGTGTTTCTGAACGGGCATTTATCATTTTATTACCAATTGCCACACTTTCCGCCCAGGGAGGAATCAGCCCCCACCTCATCATTTTCATCACCCGCTCTCCTCTTTCAATAATAATCACCGGAAGTAATTGTGACGGTGTTGCATTGTAACGTGGTTGAAAATCAAAATCAGGTAATTTCACATTGAATTTTTCTGCAATTTCTTCAAGTGTATGAAATAATGTGTACCGTCCGGGCATACTTTTTCCTTATAATAACACTACGAGCAATCTGGTATATTTTTGATTTCTTAAATCGACGAATATGAAAATCAAGATGTAACTTAGCACAATTTATCCGACTTTCCAACTTTCTATTTGAAGTTTGCGCGAATTATTGTAGTTTGTATGTATGAAGCGTCAGAAACACACCCAAACGACACTACTTTCAGTTCTTCCTTCCCGATATGAAGGGAATACTGTTACTATTACACCCCAAAATCCGGTTATACTTGCACGATCCGCAGAATTTTCAGATGCTCTTACCAAACTCGAAATTCCTGTAGAGTGCATTAAAGCTACTATTGATTTATCACAAGTTGAACAATATGATTCATATCTTGTAGTATTGATTTCACATATCCGCTCAAAAACCAAGAGCACCGCATCCACATTCGAGCTTCAAGGAATGATTCCTCAAATGGAGAAATATGTTCATCTCTTGGAAACTCCATTATTAAAAACTAAATCTCGTCCGGAACTTCCATCCTTTTTAAGCAGCTATATTGCAAATGTAGGGAGCATTTTCCTGTCATTAATTGCAGATTTTCGCTTTTTCCTCGAATTTCTAGGGGAAGTATTTTCAAATATTTTTCGGCTGATATGGAGTCCCCGCTCAATACGATGGAAAGATTTTCCCTTTTACTTCCTTCGAGCAGGGGTTAATGCACTTCCGATTGTAGTATTGGTAGGCTTTCTTATAGGTTTGATAATCGGATACCAAGGTGCGATGCAACTTCATCAATTTGGAGCAGATATTTTTCTGGCTGACCTTGTGGGAATTTCAATTACTCGGGAACTTGCTCCGCTCATGACAGCAAATTTACTCGCCAGTGGTAAACCAAAAGCAAGATCTACTACATCATCACCACATACAAATTTTGAACCAAAAAAAGAAGAATTAAATGGCATATAT
>JACPWH010000243.1 GCA_016197185.1 Ignavibacteriota bacterium | reverse complement strand
GTAAGTCAGTCCACTCCTTCAGCATTCTATTACAATTCATATTCACTTTGAAATTTCTGATAGGATGCTTCTACTAAATTCTTTACAACCTCTAAGTTTGATTCATGTGTAAATAATTGTAATGTTATTCTCTCATCGCCATCACCAGATATACGCATAATAATTGTATCATCACGACATTTTGAAGTTACAAGAGAGAGATAGTTTATGATAGCAAGAGTTTCATTATAATAATTAATATAATTTTCCTCAATAGCAAGGAGAAATTCTTCGAAGTTCTTCCAAGGTATCGAAGAATATAATTGAAAATTACCTGCGATTATGCTGTTTCCACCTTCAAACATGAATCCTACCTTATCTGTTTCAAGCAATACTGCACTCATAAAATGTGTATAATTATTAGGTTTATCAATTTCAAGTTCGATATACTTGAGCTTTTCATTGATTTTCCTCTTAACTTGCCCTTTATAACTACGAATACGACTTTTTAGCTCCGCTGAATATTCAGAAAATATTGATGTCCATAAATATTTGCCATGGGATACTATATTCTCTAAAATTTTGATAATGTTAGAGTAGTTTACGTCAGCATTATCAGGTAGAAATTGTTGGCTTTCAGAAGCAATTTCTATAACTCTTATTTCCTTCAATATTTCTTTTTGCTCGTTACTTGCTAAATTAAAAGCAAATTCAGAGGGATCGCGCCAAGCAAGTATATCTTGTTTGGACTCCTCAATATCTTCATAATAGTTAAGTACTATTTTAAATTTATTTTTTTTCATTTAATATCATGATGCTGATTAAGTTTTTGTCCGGTTTTTCCGGCATTATGATGTTTCCCTTGACTTCCCCCATCTTTATATTTTACTGGGTTATCTTTACGGATAGTTACTTTTTCTCCTGTTGAGCTTGTAAAATCATAAGTCCTAAGTGGCTTACCTGTAGTTTTATCAGGTGTCATATATTGTTTATCGGGCTGTTGGCTACGAGGAACACCATTTGCATCTTTTGCTTTTCCAAATGCTTCATGATCTGTATTGCTAGTTGTTGATTCTCCACTCCCATGCTTAGGCTTTTCTTCTGGTTTTGCCGCACCAGTACTTCCAGTAGAATTATTCATAGTATTCGGGGCAGGCTGAGACAGAGGCAGGTTCAGAGACATTGAGTAAGGATTCGTTGATGGAAAGCCCTGCATACGATCCAATGTTTGTTTAGCTTGATATAGCGCTACAGTAGCCGCAGCAGCTACAACAACAGCTTCTACAAGTGCATATACTACAAGAGGCCATGCTTTACCATCAGGATCGGATAATTTAACAGGGTTATTACCACAGTAATTATATGGAGAATAAGCTCGATAGTTCTCCCACATCGGGTCTATACTTGTAAAATTCCAATCAGCCATCTGCCTTACCCCAAAATTACTCGTCCCACTCTCCTCATCCTTCTCCTTATCTATATAACTCTTCCTACTGCCCAACCCAGTCTGCGCAAACACCTTCCCAAACGGCTCATAATCATACTGGCTTATCACACCGCCCGTATCATTCAACACAACCCGCGTACTCCCCAAGTGGTCAACAATCTTGTACTCATGAGTACTATCAGGGCGTGTAGTAATAAGTGCAGATGCACCATTACCATAAGTAAGGTACTCAGTAGGATAAAAGTGAACCCGATGCCCTGTATCACTGCAAACGTTAGGGTCAGTAACTTCCCTACCATTATAAACTGCAAGCTGCTGTTTATTACCACCTAATAAATAGTATGTCCATAAATGTGTTGATGTGGTATAACCATCCAATGCACCTACAGTCATTCGCTTGCTCTCTCGTTCACCACCCGCGCTATATCTATACTCCCATTGCCACTGAGAAGGAGCAAGTGTACTGTGAGCACGGCGAGATGACCCAGGCGGCGCTGGCCGAGAAGATCGGCATGACCCGACAGACGGTCGCGGCGATCGAGGCGGGAAAGTATT
>JACPWH010000242.1 GCA_016197185.1 Ignavibacteriota bacterium | reverse complement strand
ACCCCGCAAAGCATCCGTACAAGTGTAGATTTTCCTGCCCCGTTTTCCCCTGTAATTCCAATGATTTCCCCATTCGTTATTTCAAGATTAACTCCTGAAAATACTGTTCTCCCGACTGAAAAACTTTTTTCAATGTTTTTTACATTTAAAACAAAAGAAGGGTTTAGCCCTATCTTAAATTTGCTCTGGTCTTGCGAATCTGTCATTCGTATCTTTCTAATTTGAAAGTTTCGCCTAAGTAGCGTTTACGAACTTCTTCATTAGAAGCAATTTCCTCTGTTGAGCCGGAATAAAATATAGTACCGTCTATCAAAATATATGCTCGGTCTGTAATTGATAATGTTTCATGAACATTATGATCAGTAATCAAAACACCTATCCCCTTATCTTTCAACTTTCTTACAAGCACCATGATTTCCTCTACGGTAATAGGGTCAATACCTGCGAATGGTTCATCAAGGAGGATGAATTTAGGATTTGAAGCCAAAGCCCGTGCTATTTCGCACCTGCGCCTTTCACCTCCTGAAAGCATATAGCCCATACTCTTACGAATATGGGTTATACGGTAATCTTCAAGCAATTGCTCCATCTTTTCTTTTCGCTGTTTGCGATTGAAAGGTTGAAGTTGGAGAATAGCCATGATATTATTTTCTACGGAGAGTTTACGGAAAATTGATGCTTCTTGAGGCAGATAGCTCATACCCAAACGTGCCCTTTTGTACATGGCTTTGGGAGTTATGTCTTTTGAATCCAATAGGATACGACCGCTTGTCGGCTTTACCATTCCTGTTATCATATAGAAGGATGTTGTCTTTCCGGCACCGTTAGGCCCGAGCAAACCAACTACTTCACCTTCTGATACTGAAACGGTAACACCTTTTACAACAGTCCGTTGTCCGTATTGTTTTACGATATTTTCTGCAAGGATTGTACTCATTATTTTTTATTTGTGAAAAATCGAAGATGATTAGCTTTTAGATTTCAAAAAGAAACCACCTTTATGATTACTGCGTTTGGTGTATTTTTGCACTGCAAACTTATCAAAACATTGGCAATGAATTGCCATCCTCAGCAGTAATTTTCTCGTTGAAAGTATTTTATAGTATGCTCTATGACGCTTGTTTTATACTTCTCCAAAGTATTGCCCATGATGCGCGTACCCTGAACATGGCTCGGACACTTGTCGGTAGAGGTAAATCTGTGCTTTTGCTCGGAATCGGAACAACAGCAGAAAAGAACTTGTTGGAACAGGAAGGACTTGATTTCTATCCTGTTCTTGCACCTCCTGTGAAGCAGAAATTAGCGTTGCGTTGGATTGATTTCTTCAGGGCAATCTATAAATTACGCAAAGCTGCAAAAGCTCGGACATATTGGGCAGAAGATGTATTTTCATTACCAATGGCATTTTTCTTGGCAAAACGGTACAGAGCAAAAGTTATTTATGATTCACGAGAGATATTTTCAGCCTTAGGCTCACTTGTCAACAGCCCGAAGAAGCAAAAAATAGTTTCAAGAATTGAAAGGTTTTATGCTCCTAAAGCTGCTTCTATATTTACATCAGGAGATTTGGACTCTGGCTATCTTGCAGAGCTACTACCTATTCCTCGACCCCAAGTAGTAATGAATGTCCCACCATTTAATTTGACTAAAAGGACAAATCTATTAAGACAGAAATTCTCAATTGATTCGTCAAAAAAAATCATACTGTATCAAGGGATGATTGCAGAGGGGCGAGGGATTCTAAAATGTGTAGAAGCATTGGAGTTCCTTCCTGATTGTGTTCTATGTTTGGTAGGTGACGGTGAATTCTCTGTACAAGTTCATGAGCAAGCTCTCAAAACAGGTGTAATCAACAAAGTGTTTTTTTGCGAAAAAATTCCTTATGATGAACTCCCTAAATGGACAGCTTCGGCAGATGTAGGAATGTGTTTTATCGAGCCGATTTCCCTTAGTTATAGTTTTGCACTTCCTAATAAATTGTTTGAATATTGTATGGCAGGTATTCCATCGGTAGTAAGCGATTTGGAGGCAATGCGTAGGGTTTTGAATGAATTTCCTATCGGAGTTTGTCGTGAGAATGATGCGACACCTCTTGAAATTGCCGGTGCAATCAAGGAGGTTCTTTCTCAGGAATTTCAGACTGAATTTAATCAAATCAAACTTCGAGCTGCCAAAAATTACTGCTGGGAAAATCAAGAAGAAATAATAATGACAATGTTCAATAATGCAGTTAAAAAATAAAAGAGATTTGTTAATTTGCAGCAAGAATTATGAACTCACAGTATAATGTATTTAACAAGGAGATAAATTATGTTCATGGGTTTAAGAACTGCTATCTACTATGCACCGGATATAGAAGAAACAAAGGCATGGTACACAAAAGTCTTAGGTGTGTCCCCATATTTTGACCAACCGTTTTATGTAGGTTATAATATTGGCGGCTATGAGCTTGGTTTGATGCCGGATGCACCTGTTCCTGCTACACCTCCATCAGGGGTAATTGTCTATTGGGATGTGATTGATGCTCATACCGCACTAAAACATCTCGTAGATAATGGTTCTGTTATCCGTGAGGATGTTCAGGATGTTGGCGAAGGTATCCTTGTAGCAACTGTCATTGATCCATTTGGTAATATT
>JACPWH010000211.1 GCA_016197185.1 Ignavibacteriota bacterium | reverse complement strand
TAAAGAGAGATCTGATGCTGCTGATGTAGAAGTGTTTGCAAGAAATTACAGTTTTGTTGCTGATGCTAAATCATTTCGTCTTAGTCGAACTGCCAAGAACCAAAAGGACTTTAAAGTTCAAGCTATTGACGGTTGGAAACGAGGTAAACCTTATGCAATGATCGTCTGCCCGATTTATCAACTTCCCAATACTTCAAGTCAAATTTATCATCAAGCAACGACAAGAAATGTTTGTGTGTTTACATACTCACACCTTGCCTTACTGCTTGCTTTTTCTAAGAAAGCAGGTAAAACAAAAGCACATGAATTTCTTACTAAAATTTTCAAAACAATTCCAGTAATAAATCCTTCAAAAAGCGCAGTTGATTATTGGACAACTGTAAATAAAACGATTCTTTCTTTCTCAAAGAATATTGAAAAACTTTGGAACATAGAGAAGGAAGCGTCTTCCGAGTCTATATTCCTTGCTAAAGAAGAAGCATTGATTTATCTTGCAAACGAAAGAGAAAAAATTATGCGAATGAGTCATCAAGAAGCTCTTTTAGAACTCATAAAGGTTCACAAGATTGATAGTAAGATAAAGATTATCAATTCAATTTCTGACAACGGACTTTTTACTATTAAATAATTTCACATGAGTATCAATGACTATATAAATCAAATTAATCAAGGTAACTGTATAGAAGTATTGCGTAACTTTGAAGCAGACATAATTGACTTGACAGTTACGTCGCCCCCATATGATGATTTACGAAATTACAAGGGATTTGTTTTTCCTTTCGAGGATATTGCAAAGGAGCTTTATCGAGTTACAAAACCTGGTGGAGTTGTTGTTTGGGTTGTAGCAGATGCAACAATTGAAGGCAGTGAAACAGGTACAAGTTTCAAGCAAGCTCTATACTTCAAAGAGATTGGCTTCAATTTACACGACACAATGATATTTAGGAAGAGAAATCCGATACCTCAAATCTATCGCAAGAGATATAATAACGAATTCGAATTTATGTTTGTGTTCAGCAAAGGCGTAGTGAAAACTCATAATCCTATTATGATTGACTGTCTGCACGCTGGTTTGGAATTAAACGGTACGACTTATAAGAATTATTCAAAGAATGAACAATCAAGGGTACAAATTGCAAAACCAGTGAAAGCAAAAAAAATTAGTGGCAATATTTGGGAATATGTAGTAGGAAAAAAACTTGAAGATCAAGAAGCAAAAGGGCATCCCGCACCATTTCCTTGTGACCTTGTGCGAGATCATATTTTTTCGTGGACAAATGTCGGGGACATTGTTCTTGATCCAATGTGTGGGAGTGGGACTACTTGTAAAGTCGCTTCTGAACTAGATAGAAAATATATTGGTATTGATATTAGCCATGAATACTGCGAACTTGCAAGGGAAAGAATTAAGATCGTTGAATCTCAAATGAGAATTTCTCTACCCGGTAAAAATTAACAAGATTCTAATACTTAACAATTTAAAACTTATGTCAAAAAAATCAATTCGTATAGCTTCAGGACAAGGATTCTGGGGAGATTTGTTAACTGCGCCGCTCGCTCAAGTAAGTAAAGGACAAGTTGATTACATTATGCTCGATTATCTTGCCGAAGTAACGATGTCAATTCTGCAAAAGCAAAAAAACAAAAATCCTGAACTTGGCTATGCTAAGGATTTGGTGCAAACATGTGAAGAAGTTTTACCCTATTTGATGGAAAAGAATATTAAACTCATTACAAACGGCGGTGGGGAATCCGGTGAACCAATTGCAGATGTAAAGGATAAATTATTAAGTGCAAATGTCTATTTAGGAGCAGGACCTGTTGTAGAAGCATTGAAGCATGGAGCTCATATTATTATTACCGGTAGAACAACAGATACCGGCTTAACACTTGCACCAATGATTTATGAGTTCGGCTGGTCTATGGATGATTGGGATAAAATATCTGCTGGTACAGTGGCAGGGCATATTAATGAGTGTGGAGCACAGGCATCCGGCGGGAATTTTCTAGGAGATTGGAAGTCTATGCCGGATATGGCAAATGTAGGCTTTCCCATAATTGAAGCATATCCCGACGGTTCATTTATTGTAACTAAACATGAGGGGACAGGAGGTGCAGTTACCCGTGAAACTGTGAGTGAACAATTACTGTATGAAATTGGAAATCCAGAGGAATATATCACACCCGACTGCGTAGCAGATTTTACATCGATACATTTGGAAGATTTAGGGAATAACCAGGTAAAAGTATTTGGTATTACAGGTAATCCTGCCACACCATTTTTCAAACTTTCAGCAAGTTATGCTGATGGGTATGTTGCTTTCAGTACTCTTACTTATTCATATCCCGACGCGTACGAAAAGGCACAAGCTGCAGACAGAATCTTACGTAAACGAATGGAGAATCTTGGATTGGAATTTGATGAAATACGGACTGAATTCATTGGTATGAACGCCTGTTACGGACCACTTGCCAAACCGATTGAACCAAATGAAGTAATGATGCGTATAGGAGTTCGTTCCCGTAATTATTCTGCTGTTGAACGATTTGGTAAGGAAATCGCCCCACTCATTCTTACCGGTCCACCGAGTGTAACAGGTTTTTCAGGCGGAAGACCAAAACCGAGTGAGGTTGTAGCTTATTTCCCAGCACTTATCAGCAAAAGTGTTATAAAGCCGACAGTAATTGTGGAAGAAGTGTGATAATGGGGGAAAAACCACCACAACTTCCGATACTTATTTCTGTTGTAATTCCCGTACTCAACGAGGAGAAATTACTACCGAGACTTCTTGCAATTCTTACTCCTGAATTGTGTAAATATAAACAGCTGGAAGTGATTGTCAGCGACGGCGGAAGTACAGATTCTACTCTTGCAATTGCTGCCGGACATCATGCTGCTATTATAATTCCCAATATAACCGGTAATCGACAAACAATAGCCGAAGGTAGAAATTGGGGGGCAGCTGCAGCAACCGGTAAAGTTATCTGTTTCATAAATGGAGATACCTTACCTGAAAATCCTACAGATTTTTTCGCAATAATTCATCAATGGGCTTACGGACAAGGTAAACACAGAAAAGCTGCTGCACTGGCTTGTCCTGTCTATATATCCCCTGACGAACGACGATGGAGCGATTTTCTGTTTCATACTTTTTTTAATGAATACTTGAGATTCTTAATCAATATATTGAAAATAGGTATCGGGAGAGGGGAATGCCAAATTGTAAAGCGTGAAGTATTTGAAAAAGTTGGAGGTTATAATCCGTTGTTAGTAGCCGGTGAAGACTTTGATTTGTTCCGTCGTATTGCAATGACAGATAAAGTGAAATTTGCCAAGAACTTACCTGTCCATGAATCACCACGGAGATTCAGACGATATGGGTATTTCAAAATATTGGCAAGCTGGACAATTAATGCCCTCTCTGTAATTGCTTTTGGTCGTTCAGTGAATAAAGAATGGGAAGCGGTCAGGTGAATTTATCCCCCATAAGCTCCAAATTTAATTACTCCTTTTCTCCAAATAAAAACAGTCAATCCCCATAAAATTCCTACCCACAAAAGCCCTACTCCTCCTAAACTTAATGCAGATTCAGGAGATAATCTTCCCGATAAAAATCCTGCAGGTACATACGCCAAATACTGAAAGGGAAGCACATCGGATACTCGCCGTACAGATTCAGGTAAAATACTCATTGGGAGCATCATACCCGACAGAAACCACAAACTAATATCCAACACAACATGAAATGTCCATGTCTCGTCCATCCAAAATGCGAGATAGGAGATAATCATACTCATTAGAAATCGTAAGATTATTGCAAAAACAATAAACATAAGCGCAAGTACACATCCTGTTATTGAAAGAGATATAACTCCTGCAATTGAAGCTGAAATTCCAATCACTGCAGCAAGTAATACAATGAAACAGAACCCAAAAGCGCGATCAGCCAATGATGTTGCAAATGTATAGAGTAAGTGTGATATTGGTTTGAGAAGGTATTTGTTTAGCTCCCCGTTGCGTATCTCTTCTGCTGCAGCACGCTCAACTTTTCCGGAATAGGTGAGTGATAGGCATATCGAAGCACAAATGATATACAACATCATCTCGCTAACAGAAGAACCTGCAATATTGCCATCAGAGGAAGCATAGACTGCTTGCCACAAACAGACTTGCACAAATACGGTGATTATCAGCCAAAGGAAAGAATTGGAAATAAAATTCGTTCTATATTCCATTGCTTTCGAAATACCTACACGTATTACTGCTGTATATTTACGTATGGCAATTGTTGATGGCATAAGTATAGTTTTAATCTTGAATTTCGAATTAAGATATAGTTTGCCTTAACTATACCGTGCAATAGCCATCGTAGCAACTGTGAATAACAGTAAGTAAGCAATATAATTTGTCGAAAGGGTCATTCTATTCTTAATAGCTGTCATTTCTTTTATTTGCACACCGGTAGGTGTTCCTCCCGAAACTTCAATTTCTTTAGCAATTTGCTGCATTCGCTTCCCTCCGGGAAGGTTCACACTTATTCCAATGACAAAGGCAACTATTGCACTAAGTCCTCCGGCAGTAAGGCATACGCCATAATTACTTAATATCCAATCCGACATAAAGCCATAGGATAAATGCCAGTAGAGAAAAATTCCCGAGAGAATATTTGTTGTTGCAGCAAGGCTCATTACCAGGGGATAATTGTTCGTTTTAACAAATTGCTGCATCATTTTACCGCCTGATGCCCCCAGTGCATTTATGGCAGGCAAGAGAAAGAAGGAAAGAGTGAAAACCGCACCTGCCCATAAAACACCGGACAGAATATGGAGCAGTCGCATAAGTACTATAAGATATTCCATAAAGATTGTAATTAGTAGTTAAAAGTAAATTATATATCTTTTGTAAATTCTTAGTTGAATCCTTTAACCAGAATAAAGGCAAATAGTGGGTGAAATTCAAATGTACGGTGTTGAAACTCACATTTATTGAAGTGCAAGGGCAAGCTCAATAATATCATTCGGAATATCCTCGTGGCTTGTCAGTTCGTCATTTGCAGCAATCTCGAGTGGTACCACAGGAAATTGATGTCCTGTGTAGAAGGCAGTATAAAATCCGCTGTCACATTTTTGGAAAGCGTCTTTCACCATCCGAAAAGCAACCCAACTTGCACGAAGAATATCGGTGACTGCAGCAGAGCCACCTCGTTGAAAATAGCTCATGTCAACTGTGCGAATCTCATGATGTATATCTCGTTTCAAAAATAAATTTTCTAGGATTACCCTTATCTCATTAACTGATTTTTCGTATCCTTCTGCAACTATGATGCGGGTATCTCGGTCTCGCTCATCAATCATTGTTGCGATTTTATCAAAATCCACTTCTTCATTCGGGCGAATCACATATTCCGCACCTGTAGCAATTCCTGCGTAAAATGCCAAGTATGCCGAGTCGCGACCCATCGATTTGATTAAATACACGCGACGGTGTGCGCTGGCAGTATCACGAATCCATTCAAGCATTTCCAAACTTTTGTCTAATGCACTGTAAAAGCCGATAGATGAACCGGAATTATTGACTACGTCATTATCTATCGAACCGGGGGCTACCAAAATCTTTGTTCGCAGACCTTCTCTTCTAATAATTGAATTAATGGTATTTGCTGCTTTTACACTTCCATTACCTCCGCATACAAATAAAAAATCAAAATGATTGTCGTGTAAATTTTGGGCGATAGTTTCCTGCAAGGATACATTCTCTGCAAGTTCTTGAACCCTTACTGTTCCGAGAATTGTTCCACCTGCAGACGCGATTCCGGCTACAGAAAGTCTGTCAAGTTTTCGATAATTATTATAGATTAATCCCTTCCACCCGTCAATTACTCCCCAAACAGAAGATTCCGGACGGATATTTATCGAACATCGCACAATAGCACGCACAAAAGCATTCATTCCCGAACAATCTCCACCACCCGTCAGTACAGCAAATTTCATAGTAAGTCCTAAAATTCAAAAACAAATATAAGTAGTAGGAGAGAATTATTTTACGTTTCGACATTAGCAAAATTGGCAAGTAATAGAGCCCTTCCTGGAGGGCATAGGGTGATGTAACTTGATTGTCATGCTCTGAGCTTGTCAAAACATCAGATACTTGCCAATTTCAACTTTCTATTTAGAATTAATTATGTCTCAATACTTAATGGTGATTTTATTATATCTACAACTCAACTATATCACCTTTTGAAGGGATTGTAACAGATTTAAATCCTTTTTGCTCTAAAGCTGTTTTGAACGCTTCTTGATGATCTAACTCGCCATGCACCAAAAAAACTTTATCAACTTTAGAGGCATTGATATGGGAGAGGAACATAAGTAATTCATCGTGGTCTGCGTGACCGCTGAGTCCTGAAAGCTGTTCAACCTTAGCACGCACCTTGTGAGAGTCGCCGAATATATTTACATATTTATCGCCTTGAGCAATTTTCCTACCCAATGTATAGGGAGCGTTATAACCTAAAAATAAAACCGTATTTCGTTCTTTGGATATACCATGCCCCAGATGATGAAGAACTCTGCCGGACTCACACATTCCACTGCCTGCAATAATTACACATGGTTTTTTTAGGCGACCGATTCGTTTTGATTCTACAACCTCCCGAGTATATTTCAATCCTTTGAATTCAAAAGGGTCGGGATCGTTATAGAGTAGTTTACGGACAGATTCATTATAGCATTCCGGGTGCAGCCGGAAAACATGAGTTGCACTAATTGCAAGAGGACTATCTATAAATACAGGAATATTCGGCAACTGGTGGTGATTTGATAAGTCATTGAGATAATAAATAATATCTTGGGTTCTTCCCACACTGAATGCTGGAATGATGAGTTTTCCACGCTTATAAATTACATCGTCAATAATTCTGAGCAGCTCTTGGCGAAGATCAACTTCCTTTTCATGAAGCCTTCCGCCATAAGTAGATTCACAAATTAAATAATCAACGTTACCAAAAAAATCAGGATCTTTCAAAATCGGACGATTAGAACGACCTATATCTCCTGTGAAAGCAAGCCGTTTGTGTGAACCTTTCTCATCCCACTCCAAAACAGTAATTGCAGAGCCGAGTAAATGCCCGGCATCATAAAATTTTGCTTTAACCCCGGGAATCGGTTCAAAATCAGTGTGGTAGGGTATTGATTGAAATTGTTGCATTACTTGAGAAACATCATCAATGGTATAAAGAGGTTCAATAAGTATTCCTTTGTGATGAAGTAAATACTCAGCGTCTTTTGTCTGAATCATTGCGCTGTCGGCTAGCATTATCGAACATAAATCGCGGGTTGCCGGAGTAGCATATATTGTACCTGTAAATCCATTCTTAACGAGGGTTGGTAAATTGCCTGAATGATCAATATGGGCATGAGAAAGAATCACAATATCAATGGTAGCAGGGTCGAACAGGAAAGTCCTGTTTATTCGATTTGCTTCTTCACGTCGCCCCTGAAACATCCCACAGTCTAATAATATCCTTTTACCGTTGAATGTTAGTAAATGTTGAGAACCTGTTACAGTTTGTGCTGCTCCGCAGAATTCAAGTGTCATAAAAGCTTTTCTTTCTTTTTAGTATTGTTCTCAATTACAAAACATCACATAACTCAAGTTAATGAGTTATGTGATGTTTCTGTAATTTGACAATGTAATAATACAATCATTAAATTAATTACTCCAACGGATCCATACCCATCGAAGCCCATTCTTCTTTTGCAGGGCCATACATTCCCGGTACAACGAGACCTGCCTGGCGCATCAGTACTGTCATTTGACCGCGATGATGAGCTTGGTGGCTATTCAAAATTGCGAGAGTTGTGCCCCTATTCCATTTCATACCGTACATATCATCTTCCTCATTAAGAGATTCGTCGTTCCAATTGTTTTTAACTTGCTCTGCCACTGACTTTGAAGCATGAGCGTATGCTTCCTTAATTTCATTTGCAGAAGTAGGTATTGGAGCGGTTTCATGAGGTCCACTTACTTTTAATCCTGTACGGTTCATCATTTCGGGAATGGTTTGAGTGATATGCCATGCCAATCTTCCTAATGAACGTCCTCCGTCAGAAATTTTCTGTTTAAGAGATTCATCAGTAATGTTAGAAAGAAGTTTAAGGGTAGCTTCGCGCTCATGTCCCCATGCCGTAAGGAAATCTTCGGTCATTCTAAACATAAAAACTCCATAAGAATATTAAAAAACTACATTTCAATGTGCAATTTACGGATAACACGGCAAATTTTGTACGTTAAATTTGCAGAAAATTACCATTCCAAGAATTCAACAGATTCAAGTGATAATAAGAAATAACACATGTAGTGCGTCAAACTAAATCTCAATGATTATATTGGTACTTTAAATTAGCTTAGGCATAAAATTTGCCTCTTATCAAAATAGTTACAGTTGATGAAACTGTATAATTTAACACAGCAATTACTCTATGAAAACAGTAGCACTTATAATGGCAGGCGGCTTAGGAGCGCAGTTTTGGCCCCGTAGTTCCGAGCGTCATCCGAAGCAATTTATACACCTTCTCGGTGAAGGTACGATGATTCAGAATACAGTAGCACGACTCGCCCCTCTTTTTGATTATGAAGATATTTATATCGTAGCACCTGTTTCATATTCTGCGATGTTACGCCAGCAATTACCGGCAATTCCTGTAGAAAATCTGATTAAAGAGCCGTTTGGTCGAAATACAGCACCGTGTTTGGCACTCTCAGCAATTACCTTGAATCAGCATTTTTCGGGTGATACAATTATGACAGTGCTACCGAGTGATCATATTGTGCATAATGTAAGGGAGTTTCACCAAAATATTGAAATTTCACAACAGGCTGCAGCAGAATTAGACGGAATTGTTGCACTGGGTGTAAAGCCTACCCGACCTGAAACTAGATTTGGTTATGTTCAAGTAAGTGATAACCCTGAATATGTAGGGCAGCTTTTTGCAAACGGAGTACGGAAAGCATATTCTTTTGCTGAAAAACCGGATGCAGCTACAGCCCACCGCTTTTGTGATTCGGGTGATTTCTTATGGAATACCGGGATATTTTCTACTACCCTCGATAATTTCCATTCAGCTTTGAATACATATTTACCTGATCATTCGGCATTATTCGACTTTATCCGTCAAAACTTACTCAATGAGAATTATCCCCAAATCCTTCAGGATATGTATCGCCAAATGCGTTCTGTTTCTGTTGATTACGGCATTATGGAAAAGGCAAATAATGTATATATTGTAGAAGGGACTTTCGGTTGGAGCGATGTAGGTACTTGGGATGAACTATATAGGCTTTCGATGAAGGATGCAAAAAATAATGTTATTGAAGGAGATGTGATTGCAATTAATTCTACTAATTGCTTAGTCAGCTCATCAGAGAAATTCATCGGTATTATCGGTGTCGAAGATTTAATAGTAATTGACTCCGAGCACGCTATTGTTATTTGCAAACGGGGAGAAGCGCATAACGTTAAGCAACTTGTTGATTTTATGCGTCGAAAACAAATCAATCGCCATCTGTAAGTGAATTAAAACTATGAATAAATTATTTGTTTCACTTAGTATTATTACTATCATCCTACTTTCAGGATGTTCAGCTTCAATGCGATTTTCATCGAAAACTTCAGTTCCGTCAGGAAATTCTCCGTCTCATATTTCATCTAAAGTTACCAAGGGAGAAACTGGTTCGCTTTTCTCGAATGACAATGAAAATCAAAGTAAACAACCATTGAATATGGGAGAATCCAATTCAATCGAGTTACGAGGGAAAGCGTCCTATTACGGGGATGAATTTCAAGGACGAATGACATCGAACGGAGAAATTTATGTCCGTGATAAATTTACAGCTGCACATAGGTCATTACCCTTCGGAACATTATTGTTGGTGACAAATCTCAAGAATAATTTAAGCGTTGTTGTAAAGGTAAACGACAGGGGACCATTCAAACCAACAAGAATTTTGGATTTGTCTTATGCTGCAGCAGAGGAATTGAATATGATTCGGGACGGGGTGACTGAAGTAAAAATTGCGGTTATTGAATAATCAAACATGGTTTCAATCAAACAAACTTTAGAGAACATTTTTAGGGGTAAATTTTATTATCTGCTTACCGTTGTAATATTACTGGTTAAATCGGAAATATTCCTTGTTATAACTGATAGTATCATGCCGCGTAATTCATTGTTTACAATGATATTCTATCGTTTGATTCACCTTTGTTTTATCCTGATTGTGTTGTCATTCAGTCAACTTTTGAACAAAAGAGTTCAGATAGCTTTCTTGGTTGGTATGAATGTACTTGTTTCAATAATAATGGTTGGAGATATTTGGTATTACAGGGCTTTTGCAAATTTTCTATCATTCTATTCACTTCTGCAAATTGGAAATTTAGAGAATCTTTGGAGCAGTATAATTGCAATGATTCATGTTATTGATGTACTTTTTGTTATTGATCTTCCTATTTTTTTCCTTCTTCATTTTGTAAAAAATCAAAATCTTTCAATAATTAAGCGAAGTAATGGATGGTTCGCTTCAACTTTTGCAATACCATTGGTTTTGTTGTGGATAGCGAATATAATGTTTGAGAAGAAAACCACAAATTTCCTTTTTACAATGGCATGGATTCCAAATCAAACCCTTTTTTATTTAGCACCTGTCGGGTATCATATTGTGGATGTTTATGAATATTTCAAGTTTGGTAAGATTGTACTTTCGGAAGAACAGGAAAAGTTGATTCATTCGTGGTGGGATACTAAAGAACAGCCGATAAATGGCGAATATTTTTCAATTTTCAAGCAAAAAAACCTAATTTTTATTCAGGTTGAATCATTAGAGAGTTTTGTAATCGGGCAATCATATCAAGGACAGGAAATAACACCTGTACTTAATCGACTTCTGGAGCATAGCTTCTATTTTACCAATTTTTACGATGATATTAATAATGGTGGAAGTGCCGATGCAGATTTACTGGTACATACTTCACTTTATCCTCCTCGTAAAGGAAGTTCATTTTTGAGTTTTCCTACCAATAAGTATAATTCTCTTCCAAAAATTCTTGGAAGAGCAGGATATAGTTCAATAGTGTTGAAATCTGATAAAGGTAATTACTATAATTGGAAACCGGCATTAACCTCAATGGGGTTTGACAAATGTTACGATGCAGAAAAATATAAACGTGATGAGTTGTTTGGAATGGGACTCAGCGACAGCTCCTATTTACATCAAACAGTTGCTTACATTACACAGCAGCAAAAGCCATTCTATTCTTTTACTGTAACTGTTACATCACATTCACCGTTCAATCTTCCCCAAAATAAACGGGAACTACAGCTTCCTGAATATCTTGATAAATCTTATTTGGGTGGGTATTTACAATCTATACATTATACAGACAAGTTTATTGGTCAATTCCTAAGCAGATTGGACATTGCTGGAGTTTTGGATAGCTCTGTTATTGTTATTTATGGCGATCATTCGGGTATTCACAGATATTTCTCCGATGAAGTAACTGCACTCAAACCAAGCATTCCATGGACATTAGACAACACAGGCAGAATTCCACTATTCATTTATAAAAAAGAAATAAGGGGTAAGAAGATACCTGTTTACGGCAGTCAGATTGATATTATGCCGACAATACTGCCATTATTTGGTGTACCATCAAGCGAATATGTAACAACGTCAATGGGAAGGGACTTATTGACTACGAAACGTAATTTTACTTTACGTGTTAATGGTTCGTGTATAGGTGAAAATTATTCAGAGTTTGATAAGGAAAAAGCAATTCAAACCCTTGCAATCTCGGATTTGATAATCAGGAGCAATTATTTTGGAACACACCAACAATTTTTAAAGAAATAAAGATTCTTTCTTTTTTCACGTAGCAATTGTCCAAAATTCAATATATTCGCCAAGATTCCGTTAGTGAATATAAAACCTTGTGTTTTACTATATCCTTTCTTCATTTATCTAAACTATGAAATTAATTATTTGCTTAATAACTATATTGCTCGCATCCGGTAGTGCGAGATCTCAGGAACTTAACGGACAAATACCGAGTATTTTGCGACTTGACAATGACATTTCTGTTGACGGTAAGTCGCTCGTGTGTGGTCATGCCACAAGTTTTCAATCTGCCTTGTTGAATCGCCCAGATGGGACTGCAATTGTTCGCAGACCGTATGATGTATTGAGTTATGATCTATTCATGGATTGGCGTAACCCACTTACGTCTCAAAGTGTAGCAGATGATGGACGTAGATTCTCAGGAAGAAATACAATTACTCTTCGTATCGATTCTGCCGGAATCACAGCTTTTAAATTTAACGGGGTTGCTATTCACATTGACAGCTTATTCATTACAACGCCGGTGCTTGGTCAAATCCGTATCCCTGATATTTTGATTAGTCAACCTAATAATGCAGAATGGTTTGTCAGCCTTCCTCTTGCTACTCCAAAAGTAGGTGATACAGTATCACTGATCGTGTATTATACCCATATTGGAACTGAAAACAGAGGGTTCTTACTTTATGATAGATTAACTATAAATAAAAATCAGGATTCGATTTTTATTCCTGAGCGTCTTGCCTATACGATGAGTGAACCACAGGATGCACGGTATTGGATGCCATGCAACGATGCACCCTACGATAAAGCAATTGCAACAATTACAGTTCGTGTTCCTTTTATAAATTCTCCCGATTCTGCAAATTTCTCAGTTTCATCTAATGGGAAACCTACAATTGGGGTGCCTCAATTTGACGGTGATCTTAGTTCAATGTACAGAGACTATAAATGGAGTGATGAAACACCAATTCCTACCTATCTAATGGTAGCGAATGCTTCCAAATTCAAACAATATTCCCAGTGGTACAAACGGGTTACCAATCCAAATGACAGCGTTGAAATTATGAATTTTGTGTGGCAGGAAGATTTTGATAATAAAACAACTGACGGTAAGATATATAGTGCAAATTATGCTTTTCAAGGTGTTCCTAGTATGATGGAGCATTTTTCAAGACTTTATGGTGAATATCCTTTTGTAAAATATGGTCATACTGTTGCTCAGCCGTTTCTTTACGGCGGAATGGAGCACCAAACAATGACCACTGTAAATCGTGAGTGGCTTAGAAAATACAATGAAAACAGTGTTGCTCACGAACTTATGCACCAATGGACAGGGGATTTGACTTCGTGTGCAACATGGGGGGATATTTGGCTCAATGAAGGTGGAGCAACGTATGGCGAAGCACTGTTTTATGAATCATGGGGAGGCGAGTCGCAATATAAAATAATGATGTCTTCCAAAAGAAGAGGATATTTATACACTCAACCTCAACCGCCTATCTATGGAATTCCTATATCGAATATCTTTAACTATGCAACAACCTACTGCAAAGCCGGATGGGTGTATGGAATGCTCCGCAAAACGTATGGAGACTCCACATTCTTCAGAACAATGCGAAAGTACTTTAGTGAATATCGTTTCAAATCAGCTGAAACAGAAGATTTACTTAGAGTTTTCGAAAAAGAAATACCTGATCCTATTGTACCCTTTCGTGTGTTTTTCGACCAATGGCTGTATTCAGCTGGACATCCAATATATCAGCTACAGTCATCCCAAACATATAATGGCGTAAATAATCAAGAAGTTACTGTTACACTTACTCAAACTCAATCAGGAGAGAATGTTCCCGATATATTTGTAATGCCTGTAAAAGTTACGTTTTTCGGCAGAGACACTTCTCGTAAAGTTGTATCCTTTATAAACAACAAGCGTGTTCAAACAGAAGTTTTTTATACAGATTTTGTGGTGGATAGTGCAATTGTTGATGCAAATGAAGAAATCTTATGCGAAAAAACGAATATGATTACTTCTATACATGAAGATGTGATTCAGGTTCAAAATGCAAAAGTTTTTCCACAACCTGCAAAATTAGGAGAAACAGCAGAATTCCAATTCTCTATCCCAAATAAAGGGGTTGTGTCCGTCTCCATAGTTTCGACACTTGGGCAATTGATTGAATCTTTACAGGATGGAGTATTATCATCAGGTACATATTCTCTTAAAATACCAACTCAAGGGCTTTCATCAGGTATGTATTCAATTCGTTTAACCTTCGGGAATCGTACACAAGAATTTCCGTTAATCATTATTCAATAATAAATAATTGTAGAGTATTATGGCTGTTGCCAATAAACAAACCGAGCATCGTTATAAAGGTATTCCTGCGTCGCAAGGTATTGCTATAGGCAAGGCAGTTGTATTACGAACCGAAGCATTTGTATTTTCCGCCGAGCATATTGAGCCGGAACGTATTCCTGAAGAAATTGCCCGTTTTCAAGAAGCACTTAAAACAGGTGCTGCCGAGCTTCAACAAATTATTGATATTGCTGAAAAAGAGGCAAGTCATGTTGCACCAATTTTAGAAACATACCTGCTGATTTTAACTGATGAAACTGTTTCCGATTCTATCAGAAGGCGTATTCAACAGCGTTTTTATTCTGCTGAGAATGCAGTTATGCAAGAATTTGATGCTCAGAAACAGTTTTTTACTTTGGCGAAAGATCCCGTGCTTCGTGAGCGCGCAGTAGAACTTGACCACGTGAAAGACAGACTTCTGAACGGTCTCCGCAATCATTCTGTTTCTCATTCGATAGCTGAAAACGCAATATTGATTGCACCGTCAATTACACCAACCGACCTTATGATGTACAACCAAGAGGGAACTCTCGGGTTTGTTACTGAAGTAGGGGGTATTGCATCTCATGTTTCGATACTTTCGCGTTCGCTCTCAATTCCCGCTGTAATAGGAGTTCGTGATATAGCCCATCTTATTCTTTCTGATGATATGCTTATCATTGATGGCAATGCAGGATTGATAATCTGTAATCCTAAACCTGAAACTCTTGCCAAATACCAAAAAAGAAAGAAAGAGGAAGAAGAAAACATTCGTAAACTCGGTAAACTGGCAACAGCTAAATCCGAAACTCACGACGGACATACAATTCACCTGCTCGCTAATATTGACTCCCTGGAGGATGTGGATGCTGCTCAAGTTGCAGGAGCAGGTGGAATAGGGCTTATTCGCAGTGAGTATTTGATAATCAAACGGCAGCACTTCCCGTCAGAAGAAGAGCAGCTTGAGTGGTATAATGAAATAGCTGAAAGGATGTATCCGCATCAAGTAACGATTCGTGCTTTCGATGTAGGGAGTGATAAATATGCCGAAGGGCTTCCGCATGAAGATAACCCTGCATTGGGTGTAAGAGGTATCAGGTTTCTTTTGCACCGTAAAGATATTTTCAAGATGCAAATCAAAGCTGTTCTCAGAGCGTCTAAGCACCGAAATGTACGTCTGATGTTACCAATGGTTTCGTCAATTGATGAACTTCTTGAAGCTAAAGAATTTATCGAAAAATGCAAAACATCACTTCGTAAAGCCGATATTCATTTCGATGAACGAATGCCGATAGGAATGATGATAGAGACTCCTGCAACCGCACTTATGGCTAATGATTTCGCTGCTATTGTGGATTTTTTTAGCATCGGTACAAACGACCTTACTCAATATACACTTGCAGCAGACCGTACCAACGAATATGTGGCTGATATTTTCGACCCGTTTCACCCTGCTGTTCTACGGCTTATGAAAATGACTATTGATGCTGCAATTGCTCGTAATATTCCTGTAGGAATCTGCGGCGAAATGGCAGGTCACTCTGCTGCAACTGAACTATTAATAGGGTTAGGTGTCAACGAATTATCGGTAACACCTCCACTTCTTCTTGAGCTTAAAAAAAGGATTCGCAAAACTGATTATGGAAAATCACAAACAATTGCTTCGTTAGCACTTTGTGCAAATTCAGGTAGTGATGTCAGGAAAGTAATTTCCAAGGAAAAGAGAAAGTGAAAAGAGTTAGAGTATCAATGTAAATAAAATAAGAGAAGATAAGGGCAGGTTACTACCTCTCCTTCTCTATTTTACAGTCAAGTTAATTTGCTGAAAAAGTAAATTCACCAACATCAATAATTTCTTTAGAATTTTTCAGTCGCAAAGTGATTGTCTTCTTTTCCTCTTTTCCTGTCATATATCGAGTGTAAAGTTCAAGTTGAATTGTGGTTGCACCGGCAATCTTCTGCTGCGTAGATCTGTAATACTGTACTTGTACCTTATATTTCCCTTCAAGTGCTTTTTTAAGGATAAACTCCTCAGGTCCATACCCTCCAGTCATATCGCGAGAGAGAAGACCCCCTAACTCTGTGTTTGGATGACTGTAAAAGCACTTCTCATTATTTGGGTCGAATACCCATAAATCCATATCGCAATTATCTGCATCCCAGTTTAGCACTACCCGAACATCTACGGGCATTGCGCTAACAAAACGCTTATCATATTGTGATAAGTTTACAGTGTTCTTCGATTCAATCAGTACATTATTCCATTCATTGAGTGCAATAAGTTCAACTTCTGGAAATCGTCCGTCCCATTTTTTGGTAATCACTCTATAGAGTGTATCAGCTGCTTCCTGATACTGTTTGTTCTGTGCAAGTGCCAAACCCAAATCACGGTACGATTGCGGCTCTTCCCCACGCATTTCGAGCACTTCTCTGAATATATCTATCGCTAGATCAGTATAGCCCAATTGCTCTAATCTGTGAGCAAGAACACGGAGTAACTGATGATTCTCAAGCTCCATTTCGGCAATATTCGAGAGGATTCTGAGTGCAACTTGTTTGTTGTTTTTTTCAGAAAAGAAATCTGCGCAGTCCATATAGAATCCCGGATTTGTGCCATATTCTTTCTTGAGTTCAAGATAACGCATATATTCATTACCCGTGCTTTCATTTTGTAATTCTTTGATATAAGGTGTATTTGCATCCCATCTTTTGAGGGTTATTGAAGCAGAAAGTGGAGAAGATTCTGATTCAACTGGAGTGTAAGGTGATTGCACACCAGCAGTAAGAGCTACAACACTTTGTACACTTTCTCGGGCTATACTTATTCTTTCAGAACCATTACCACTTGCTTCTTGTATTCCCATCCTCAAGCGGGGAGGAGCAGGATTAAGTGCATCTGAAAACTCGCCATGAGTACTATCATACATAACTTTGCCCTTTTTCAATTCAAAGGTTTTATCCCACCATTCCTTACGCTGTTTGAAAAGACCCAATACATAATCAATATGAGTAGTTTCATCAACTGTCAGGCGTTTGTTCTGTTCGGAAATTCGTGAAAAATAAAGGCTCTTCAGACTATCTTCATAAGGAATAATCTGATGTGTTACATAATCTTCAATTCGGTCAAGCACCAACAGGGAAGTGTTTCTGGTTACAATTGAGAATTGCTTGCCAAGTTCTGTTATTTCATCCTTATTGGTTTTGTGCCGCATATCAAGTTCAGCAATCTTTTTTTGCGCCCAAAGTTGAGGAAGCATATTGCTTTTGATTGTTTGCAAACTTGCATCAAGTGTCACTTTTTCAGAGTGTTTGATTGTCGTTCCAAAACCAAAATTTAGAATAATATCTGCTTTGTTGCCCGATATTTTCCCGCTAATCATTATATCACCATTAACAGGAGTTGAAATACTAGGGTACACTTCCGAAATATTGTTTTTATCAAACGATGCTGAAAGAAATGAATAGATTTTCTCTTGAATACGGATTGCAGCTTGTGAATCGTTAATAGTTGTAAGGTCAATATATTCTCCTCCTGTTTGCTGTGTAACATATTGCAAATAGGAATGTTCTGCATTTTGTGCTGAGTTTATTGCAATAATTGGTGTTGAGGATGTAATTATTTCTGCTTTACCGAAGTTTGAGATTCCATCACTAAAAAGCAAAAACTCGTCGCATTGATAATTCTTGAGATTGATTGCACCTAACTGTGTGCCTCCGTCAGATGGAATATCATTCAATCGTTCTTTAAGGGAATTCCAATTACCACCTGTAACCGAAAATTGCTCGACTTTATCGACATTGTTACTAAAAGAAACTAATTGGATTGAACAAGAGCCTATCTTTCTAATATAGTTGTCGATTAGCAAAAGTTCACGGTCTTTGTCGCGTTCTTGGGATGAAGAAGAAGCATCCCACAGTAAGCATATACGTTTGGGTAATACTTTTGTAATAGAAAATGATGGAGGAGTAGTTGAAATCGAGAAATACTGCTGGCTATTCAGCGATTCAATATATGCCGAAATCTTAGAATTCGAATGTGGAATTGTACATTCGAAAGCTCTATTAGCTTTGTAATTTGTATGCCTGATTCTAAGTCCGAAACTTCCTTGATTATCAGAAGCAAAAGCTCCGGTTAACGGACTTTCATCTGTATTTGGCTTCATTGATGAATATACTTCTGCCGTAATTGAGAATTTTGTGAGAGTATCTTTAAAATCAAGTGGAAGAATGTATTTTGAATCACCATCTCCATCACCGGAAAGCTCTTGTTGATATGCAATAAGTACTTTTTTTGTACCATTAGCAGGTATAGGATACACCCGAGTCTTGAAAGAATTGCCTCGGGAGAGTTCAAGAAGTCCCGGATCAATATTTTTTCGAACTGTTTCTTCGAAGATAACTCGACCTTTTTCCTTCTCTACTACAACACCTTCGCGAAGTTTACCGTTAACATCCATTGCAAACCGGGTGACAAATTGACCTGCGCCGAGTGGAAAGGTGAGCTCACCTTCGAGGATGCGGGTCATATCATTTTGGAATGTGATTTCCATCGTCGTAACAGCTATGTTAGCAACGATATTTACATTAACTGAAACTTCCTTTATATGTAATGGAATAGGCAATCCACTATCATCTTGAATTGTAAGTTCAGGAGAGCGAAAAGGAACTTTTGGGCTTGATATTTTTACCATGGTATCAATTACTTGCTTTGATAAGCGTTCAAGCTTATCGCTTGGTACTTGCAAGAATATTCCAACAATAAGTGTTGAAAGCAATGAAAACAAAAGGGAGTTCATAAATGCTCCTATCACAAAATGAATTCAATAATAATCAATTAATGAAAGATTTACTTGAAAATTTTTTACTGAGCAATCATAATGCGTTGAACAACAGGCAGAGCATTATTGGGTGTAATAACCACAAGGTACATTCCATCAGTCAAGCCATCTAAAGGAAGGTTAACGCTCGAAGAACCGGATTGAAACTGTTCACTTTGCACAAAGTCCTTTATCTTTTTCCCGGTTATGTCGAAAAGTGCAATATTGAGTGTTGTTGGTGAAGTTAAGGAGAAGTCGAGACTTGCTTTCCCGCTTGCAGGATTGGGGTAAATTGGTTTGGATGAAAGCAAAACATTGGCATCTCGCCATGAATCGGTAAACCGACCTGTTTGGGTTGAACTGATCCTATCCTTTGGAGTTGACATTTCAGCCCAAACCGGCTCTGCAATATCTTCCGGCAAATAATCCAAAAAATCAGTTGTCGGTTTATACCAAAGATATACTTGGTTCTTCTCTTGGGGTTCTTTCCCTGAAGATTTTGGAGTAAACTCGATATAAATACACACAAGTTGGTTTACCCAATCTGAATCTAATGTATTTACAGGTGAACCGGATGAATCAAAATGATGTTTTAGATCTTTTACTTTGCTATAGAACACTAT
>JACPWH010000210.1 GCA_016197185.1 Ignavibacteriota bacterium | reverse complement strand
CTCCCCGACGCTCCGGGTCTTCGGGGGTGGTGGTGGGCAAGCCGGCGGCATTAGCCAGCTCGAGCAGCCGCGCGGTCTGGCGGCGCGACTTCTCGCGAATCTGCTCGATGCCCGCCGCGATCACGATCTAACACCCGAACCAAAATCAGTGTCCCATCCTTTGGGTCCTACATCATCACAAGATGCTTGCAAAACTCCGCGAATTTCAACTGGGTTTAGATTAGAATTTGCTTCCAAAAGCATCGCAGCTGCAGCAGCAACATGAGGAGCGGAGGCGGATGTACCCTGAAAGTTCAATTTATATTTACCGCCTATTGCTGTGGTTGGGATGCCAACACCAGGTGCGGAAAGAGCAATATGCGAACCATAAGAACTGAACGAAGCGCGTGCATCTATAGCAGTGGTTGCTGCTACGGCAATAACTTCGGGATAACTTGCCGGAAAACGGCGCAGTGTGGAACCGTCGTTACCCGCAGAAGCAATCAATACAACCCCCATTGCATCAGCAAATCTACATGCGTCGTGAGTAATGGGGGAGGAAATAACATCGCCAAAGCTCATATTCAAAACTTGAATCCCATTTAAGGCTGCATAAATGATAGCTGCAGAAATATCATCCTCTTCTGCGTTTCCCGTTGCATCAAAAGCACGTAATGTGATGAGCTTACTGTTATAAGCAATTCCCGCAACACCTATTGTATTGTTTTGCGACGCACAAATAATCCCTGCGACGCTTGTGCCATGACCTTGCTCATCGAAAGGAATGGGGTCACGAACTTCTGCATCCCCAATATTCAGCAGTGATTGATCTACAAAGTCATATCCTATCACATCGTCAATATATCCGTTTTCATCACCATCAATTCCGTCCAAATCTCCAGTTACTCCGTCTCGAGTTTCGGAAGAACTCCACGCCTCGAATTTGCCGTTATGATTTATGTCTTCTTTTGAGTTTATCCATAGTTGGTTTACCAAATCCGGATGAAAAAAATCGGTCCCTGTATCCAATACACCAACTTTTATTCCGTTACCGGTTACTGTTTTCCATGCCTTGTCTGCTCCGATTCTTTTTAGATTCCACTGCGAGTCAAAGAGTGAATCATTTGGATATGTTTCAGCTTTATCCAGATGGAAAATTCTATTCGGTTCTATACTTTCTATGTTTTTTTTGAGAAAAGCAGTCCGTTCTCCTACATTTTCGTCATTATCCAAGGTAAGAACATAATATTTTTGAAGATCATTTATAATTTTTTTTGCAGAATTTGAAAGTGTGGCAGGAGATTTGTGTAGCAGTTGAGATAGCGGGAATGCCTGTTTGAGTGACGATTTGCTATTTGCAAGATGGGGCAGTGTCGGCTGTTTTGAAGTAAGCTCCTTAATCTTAATTATATAGCTGTGTCCTGTTTGTGCCATTACAGGAAATGTATAAGTAATAGAAAAAAAGATAAGTAATAAAAGTGTTACTCTATGTAAAGTCAGTAATGGTTTTGAGTGTAGGTCGTTCATAGCAAAAGAAATAAAATAATATTTTCTAGTATAGACAATGTGTTTTTAGGATACTCGTTCAACAGTTTGAATGAAAAGCAATAAATAAGAAGTAAATTTGCACAAATTTATGAGAAATTTACATCATAAAACATTTTTTACTTGTTTTGAGCGTTTCGATAACGTAAATTCGTAATATTCTAATGAATCATTTTGCCTTTGTTCCATTTTATTCTAAGGAAAAAACATGCAATTCCTATCTACAAAAATAGCACGTGGGGTTAGTGCTGTATGCTTCGGGTCTGTGCTCGTTCTGGCGAGTTGTACTCCAAAAATTACAGAAGAGCAGCTGACCAAACTTCGTGAATTGCGGGCTGAAAGCTCACGTTTGACTATGGAGATTCAAAAGAAAGAATCTGAAAAAACTCGTCTTGAGGCTGAACTTGCTCGTCGCAGAGGCGAGACAAAAGAATGCACTGATAAGATGTCGTTTGTGCAAGAAAAACTATCGCGTTGGCCTAATGTGTGGCCCGGTTACGATCCATCTGCTCCGGTACCTGCCCCTGAACCCGTTCCTGCTCCGGCAAAGGCACCTTCTAAAAAGAAAGCTAAATAATTAGAAAATATTACTATTTGTTGTTCTTAAACTAAAAATCAAGAAATTATCTCAGGAGCATATTATATGAAAAATTTACTATTTGTTTTGCTTGCCGGAATTATTCTGTCATCATGCGCATCGTTCCGCAGAACTGCCGACTGCAGTTTGACAGAAGAACAAATGAAAACCGAACCATACACTTCAAAAGATCAAGGCGATGAATGTATTAATGAATGGACTTTGAAAGTAAAAGATCTTAATGGAAAATTACAAGTAGCTACAGACAATGTAACCCGTCTTCAAGGTCAGGTTGATGCAGAAATTGCTGCTCTCAAAAAATGTAATGATGACCTCTATGCACTGATTGGTGCCTCTGATGCAGACATTGCTGCATTTGCACAGCGTTTGGGTGCATTGGAAGGAAAAATCCGTGAAATGAAACAACTGTCTGATGATGCACTTTTGGAGCGTCAGGTAGATGTCTATGCACTCCAATTAGAGTTAAATGCACTACGTGCTATCAAAATCTCGGTATTGCCTCAATTCTACGATAGAATGATTGCAGCAGGAAATGATATTAAAGGGCTCTACCGTGAAAAGAAACGCGGAACAGAGTATATTGTTGGAACATGGGCAGAAAATCGCGACTGTTTATGGAATATCTCTGCAAAGCCTGAAATCTATGGAGACCCGTTCCAATGGCCAAAAATTTGGCAAGGAAATACGGACCAAATCCGTAACCCTGACATCATTCATCCTGGGCAACGCCTTGTAATACCGGCAGCAGGACCTAAAACATCCGAAGAAATGAAGGCTGAACGTTCATACTGGCGCAAAAAACGTGCAGCAATGAACAAAGCAGAAATCATGCCCGGAACAGCAACTGCTCCGGCAGCAACAACTGAAGTTAAACCGGCTGAAAAACCTGCCGAGGCATCACAAAAAGGAAAATAACCTTTTATGATTAATCTCTTTAAGTAGAAATTTAACCCCCGCTGTGCTTTAATTGCTCACGCGGGGTTTTATTTTGTAGATACTCAATTATTTTATTTCTTAATACGTTAATATTTATAACTGACTTTAACTACTATATTAATTTGCTTATGGATTTACTGGAAAAGAAAATTAAACTCACTGATATCGATACAGCCGCACTTTTCGGTTATAATGACACTCACCTTAAAATGATTGAAAATAAATTTCATTCTACAATCACCGTTCGAGGTGATACAATGATTGTACGCGGGGAACCCGGTGAAGTGAAACTCATAGAAAAAATTGTGGATGAATTACGTTATACTTTATCAAAAAAAGGAATCCTCCAAATAGATGACGTGATTGAAATTATAGGACTTGCAGACAGTATAATGCCATTAAATTTCAATAATGGAAGTACTGTTTCATCTGCTTCCAGACCCGAAACTGTTATCATTCAAGGGAAAAAAGACGGTATCAAAGTCAAAAACCCGCATCAGCAGGAATATGTTGATAAAGTGGCAAACAATGATGTGGTTTTTGCAATTGGTCCTGCTGGAACAGGAAAGACATTCCTTGCGGTGGCAATGGCACTTGCTGCACTCCGTAATAATGAAGTGAATAGAATTATTCTTTCGCGTCCTGCTGTTGAGGCAGGGGAATCATTGGGGTTTCTCCCCGGAGACTTGAATGAAAAGGTAGTGCCTTACTTGCGCCCATTATTGGATGCTCTCGGAGATATGCTTACTCCTGAGAAACTGAGAAGTATGAGTGAAAAAGGGATAATTGAGATTGTTCCTCTTGCCTATATGCGCGGGCGAACACTTAATAATGCGTTTATCATTTTGGATGAAGCACAAAACTCAACAATTACTCAAATGAAAATGTTCCTGACACGTTTGGGACGTGGCTCGAAAGCTGTAGTTACAGGAGATATAACCCAAATTGACCTTCCTGGGAAGCATGATTCTGGTCTTGCGGATGTACGTCATATATTGCAGGGCATACCGGGAATTGAGTTTATCTATTTTGATAAAACGGATGTAGTACGTCACCGATTGGTAGCTGATATAATAGATGCTTACGAGAAAAATGCTGAGAAATACGGAGAGTAAGATTTTTTAGCTGACTGCTTTTGATGATGGCTGTTAGCTTAGAGAGATTTTTCTGGCAATGCTATTTCCGTAAAATCTGGTCACTAAACCCGATTCTGAGAAAATAGAATATTGAATAATCGCCTTACCCTTGTTCACAAATTTCAACTATGATAGAACTGTTTCGCATCGGCTTTTTGAGTTTTACCCTTGTTGATTTGATTGACATAGGGGTTGTTGCCGTGCTGTTTTACGCAGTGTATCGTGTGCTCAAGGATACGGTTGCTGTTCAGATTTTGTTGGGGTTGGTGCTGATTCTGGGGATTTCGTATGTAACGGAAGCAGCCAATCTCAAGTCGTTAAATTGGATTCTCAGGGCAATCTCCGATGTTTGGCTTATTGCCTTTATCATTCTTTTTCAACCCGAACTCAGACGTGTATTATTGATAATTACACGAAGCAGACTGTTTCGTCTGTTTATCCGTACAAATATTGCTGAGACTGTTGATGAAGTGATTGACGCTACAAAAGAGCTTGCTGAGAAGCATATAGGTGCTTTGATTGTATTCACTCGCAGTCAAAATGTAAAAATGACCATTGACACGGGGATACCATTACAAGCGGTGGTTTCCAAAGAATTACTTGTGTCAATTTTCAACCCCCGTTCTCCGCTTCACGATGGTGCAGTTATCATCGAAAACCAATTGATGATTGCTGCTCGATGTGTGCTCCCGCTTTCCACAACTACAAAAATAGCTTCCCGTAATCTTGGTACACGCCACCGTGCAGCACTTGGTATTTGTGAACAATCAGATGCTGTTGTCCTTATCATCAGCGAGGAAACAGGAGGAATTTCAATTGCGCATGAAGGGGAGCTTACAATTGATATTCCTATCGGGCAATTACCGCTCTTACTTGCAGAGCATTTGTCGGATCATGTATTGCAGCCGAGTAATTAGAAAATAAACAAAGTGGATTGAAAGAAACTTGTAGCAATTAATTTTAATTGTTACTTAATTTGCATTATGCGCTTATTGCAATTATGCGTATTATCAATTTCTCAGTTTAATAATCAAATTTCCCTTTTCTAATTTGAAATAAATTTCATAAAATACTAAGCTACAACCATGAAAATATTTACTCTATCGATTCTCGCATCGATTGTATTAGCAACTCCATCCTTCGCTGTAAATCCCCCCGCATTACCCAATACATCCGCAGTAATCACCTGTTTTCCCGACACAGCCGGATATAAAACAATTACAGTAGGAGCAAGCGGAAGAGATTATACCGACCTCCAAAAGGCAATCAACGCAGCAGATCCGGGTACAATTATCAAATTGGATGCAGGGGCAACCTTCAACGGTGGTTTTGTACTTCCCAAGAAAACGACAGGTACGGGATGGATAATACTCATGTCCTCACGAATGGATTTACTTCCAATAGATGAAACAAGAATTGCCCCGCCAGCACCAACCGGAAATCCTGACTACCCGACACAAGCAAGTGCTATGGCAAAAATTGTAACAACAAATTTATCGGGAATCCCGTGTTTCGTTACGCAAGCGAATGCTCACCATTATCGCTTCGTCGGACTCGAAATAACTGCCGACCCGTCTGTATTAAACAGCTATGGTTTAGTAAACCTTGGTGATGGTTCCTCCGCTCAAAACTCCTTGAGTGTAGTTCCCGACCATTTTGTAATAGATCGTTGCTACATTCATGGACATACCAATGCAACGATTATGAAATACGGGGTAACGCTCAACTGTGCGAATGCTGCAATCATAGATTCCTATATTTCAGATTTTCATAGTGTGGGTTATGATGCACAGGCAATTGCCGGAATCAACGGACCCGGACCATTCAAAATAATCAACAATTATCTTGAAGCATCAGGTGAAAACATAATGTTCGGCGGTGGAGCGTCTGCAATCCCGGGGCTTGTTCCATCGGATATTGAAATACGGCAAAACTACTTTTCCAAGCCGTTTTCATGGAGAGTTGGGCATCCAACATTCGCCGGCAAGCATTGGACAATCAAGAATCTTTTTGAGCTCAAAACAGGTATGCGGGTACTGTTCGACGGAAATATTTTGGAAAATTCTTGGGCGGATTTACCAATCGGGCAGAGTGGTTGTGCAATCTTGTTAACTATCCGCACTGAAGGCGGCGGTTCGCCCCAAGCAGAAGTAAGCGATATTACTATCAGTAATAATATTATCCGTCACGCAGCAGAAGGAATTTCTATCTCAGGCAGAGATGACGGTGGTACAGGAAACAGATCAAAGAGAATACGAATATACAATAATCTTTTCGATGATATTAACGGACCGGTGTATGGTGATTTGAATATCGACGGACCAAATGACGGTACATTCATAAAGCTTGGGGAACCGGAAGATGTGGTTGTAGATCATAATACAATCTTTCAAACTGGGGCAATTACGTGGGCAGGTATTCCTATGAATGGATTTGTATTTACGAATAATATTACCAACAGCAAGGCATCAAAAGCGGGCTATCAAGGGATATACGGACCGGGATACCAACAGGGAAATAAAACAATCGAACATTATTTTGCAGATGTTACTGACGCTAATCAACATATCAATAAGAATGTGATGATCGGCGGGGATGCAAGTAAATATACAAACTACAATACGATTAGTATGAATTACTTTCCTACTGTCGCAACGGATGCAGGGTTTGTAGATTATACAAACGGAACTTCAGATTATCATGATTACGCTCTTCTGACATCAAGTCAATACTCTAAAAATGCGACTGATGGTAAGGATATTGGTATAGACTTCCAAATGCTTGATTCATCGCTTCAAGCTACAAGAGGATGTTTGCCACCAGTCGAAATGAATGTTGCTTCTGTGAGCTTGTTCCCAAAAAATACAGCTATCAAAGTAGGCGATTCTACTGTGTTGATTGCTACAATTCTTCCTGCTAATGCAAGTAATAAAAACGTAACATGGACTTCAGATAACCAATCTACTGCAACTGTATCAAGCTCAGGAATAGTAAAAGGTGTGGCAATCGGTACGGCGACTATTGTTGTAACTACTCAGGATGGTAATAAAAAGGGCACGTGTACTGTTACGGTGGCAAGCAATGTACTGAATGTATTGAGCGTTTTTCTTTTCAAAGAAACTGACACATTATATTTAGAGAGTAATGCTCAGGATAGGTACCAATACAATGCAATTGTCTATCCTTCGGACGCTACGAATACAAACGTCAGTTGGCATACGTTAGATTCTTCGATTGTATCAATTACTCAAACAGGTTTAGCCCAGGCAAAAGCTGTTGGTAAGACAATTATTTATGTAAAAACAGAAGATGGAGGTCATACCGATTCAAGCCGCGTGACAGTACTCGGATCCTTAGGAGTGGATGAAAATAAGGAATATAATCAATTAACAATTTCTCCAAATCCTGCTAATAACGAAATAGCAATTTCATTACCGTCAAGCAATCATTTTGAAATTGAAATCTCTACTGTTTTGGGTGAGAAGGTGCTGAAAAGCGAGGATAGAAGGTTGATTGATGTATCGGGTTTGTCTGTGGGTGTTTATTTGGTGAAGGTTCAGCAGGGGGATGGGGTTTATTGCAGGTGGTTTTTGAAGGAGTGAGGGTGTTGAACTTGAATTTGAGTAATCAAAAGATTGTTCACGTATAATTTTCAATAAAAATTTGGTTAATCTCATTTACGAAATTTTCATCTGGACTTCCATTAAGCACAGTTTGACGATATAAATAATAATACTCCAGAATTTTCTCTTCATTTTCAGAGCTAAGGCATTCTAAGTTTAATATTTTTGATTTGTTTATGTCATTCGGTTCAAATTTTTGTAATCCACTTCCATACTCTCGTCTGTTGTCGTCAAAAATTTCCTTTGAGACATCAGTCAGTAAATAAGCAAAAAGTAAATCTGTTTTTGAAATTGAAAATTTGTTTATATAAATACAATGAAATGTAGTTAGATTGGATATACCTGCTTCATTCCGGATAAAACGTAGCCCGTTCCGGTTAAAAACTGAGACCCAAATTGGTGAAGGAGGTCTATTCTCAATAGAGTACCATGGAGTTCTATTTGATGTTAGGAATTTTTTATTTACTTCTTGTTTCTCACCTTCAATTAAATATTTTTGAACGTTTTCATCAGGATTTATAGCATTTAGCAAATAAATTGATTTGTCATTTTCTCGAAGTCCATCGAAATCACTGTCTGTAAAGAAAGATTCTTGTACATCAATTGCTTTGCAGATACATGGCAACAAATAATCATTTGTGATGCCATTGTTTTTGGCTTTTGAAGGACTAAAAACAAAATATTCATTAGCACCGGTTGCAATTCCACGCACTACTTTCCCATAATATGTAAATGGCACTAAATTTTTGTATTTAAGAGCATTTTGCTTTTGATAATATGCACGCCACTTAATATCAGGATTAAGATTCTTAAACTCAACTGTTTGATCCTTAGTCAAGTAATTAGGATAATTCTCTATAATTTGTTCAATAGAATCAAAATCATTAAGATTACTTACATTACTAAATTGAACACTATCAGATTTATTATCATTTGCACAAAGTAAAATTGAAGCTGTCGTCAATGCGTCATCGAAAACATTTTTTTCGAAATTGATTACTATTATATGGCGCAATGTTTTACTCTTTATCAGATATGATTTTACAAGTTTACCATAATCTGAGTTTAGAAATTCTGAGGGTATTAAATATGCTGCTCTTCCATTCTTATTTAATTGATAAATAGACTTTAAGAGAAATAATGTGTAAAGGTTAGTGAAGCCATTAAGTTTAAATGAGGTTCTATATTCAAGTTCTTTCAAAATATTCTTATTGTCATAGTCATGGAATTTGAAATAAGGTGGGTTGCAAATTATACCATCATATTTATTGTCCCAATCATTATACATATAATCCTGTAGCTGTATAGACACATTATTATTATCTTTGAAAATACATTGAGCCTTTAAAAAAATACTTTCATCGATTTCAAATCCTTTAATATTTATATTTTCATTAAGATTCAATAGCGATCTTGAAAATACTCCAAGTCCAAATGCGGGGTCTAAAACTGTTTCTAATTCATTATTACCAATTAACCATTTAGACATTAAATCGGCAATAGTGAAGGGTGTGAAAAATTGTGCGTACTTCTTTCTATGGTCAATGGATGTTAACTTTGAATATTCATTTTCGATATCATTTGTTGTACTATGTTTACTAATTGTTAGCATTAAAATTCACTTTCATTAATGCCTAAAATCAATTGCAAATTATTTACATCAAGATATGCTGTACCTCCTTTGAAAGTTACATAAAATAGAAGTCGCCCTCTGCCCATTTCTTTTCTAACACTTTCATGTTCGGGTTCATCTATTTTATATGCAACAGTAACTCCGCTTCTCGAATTAATTTTTATTGTAGTTTTATTCTGATTTTTTGCATCTTTTTCTACACAGAAGATATTGCCTTCTTTATCAGAATCTGTTATTATCGTAAGTATTTGTTCGAAAGAGATACCATACACTTTGTCAAAGAAAACTTGAAAATAAAAATGCGGCACATTAAATGTTTCAATCCATTTATATACAACTTTAATATCTTCCACTTTTGGTGTGATTGAAAGAAAATCTCGTTTTTGTATTTCTTTGATGGCTACCTTTAATTTCCTAAAAAGATTGTTAAGTTCTACTAATCGATCGGAAGAACTCCAACCGGGAACTTTGAAATCAGTTATACTCAGCGTTTCGGCTGTAATTCCTTCTAAGACTTGGATGTATTTATGCCTTATTGGATTCTCAAGAATATCTCTAAATCCTGTAAGGATTTGTTCTTTAACATTTAGAGCAATATCTCTGAACCTTTCAGTTCTTTTTTGCATTTCCAATTCATATCGGTCAATTAAAAAAGCACTTGATCGGACTTCAATCCCAGCTATTGCTTTTTTTACATAATCTGTTATATTATGGTGAGGAACTTGACTAATATCCAATCCTAAGTTTTTATCAAAATCTGTTTTTCTAAAAATTAATAGGTCCGGTCTTTTACCTATTGTATCAAGTTCAGTTTGGAAATCTTGGTAGAAATTATCAAACCCATCTTCTCCTGCAACCAAAGCGTCAGATTTGCCATATTTTACAGCAATAAAATTCTTGGAAGTTTCATTAATTGCCCTTGTAATAAGATTCTCAGCCCAATCCCCTTGTTCTTTATTAGTTATAAAATTTGAAGAAGCTTGGGTTGGTGTTCTTGAAGAATCACGAGGTAGCTCAAAATTAACAAGGGAAGGAGAGATATTTTTGGTTAACTCTCTTATTCTATCATAATAGTTCATTTAATTCTTTACTTATATTAAATATGGAGTTTGCATCATCATTGAAGTGTTTTTACTACTGATTAACACTTTTGATTGTGGCGAAAGTGTAATTCAATAACCTTGAATTTGAAGTTTTATTATTGAAACCTTCATTTTAGTTATATGTGTTTGGAAACCTGTCCAAAAGTATAAGTTCTGTATTGTTGTCAGAATTTGATATACTGATAGTTTCCCTCAGCGAAACTACACATAATCCCTCGAAAGACCAAATGGAAACTATTTTTCAATATTTACCACCCGTACTTACTTCAACTTTTATATTATACTTACGTCTATTTGAGATAGAGGTATCCTCTAACAAAATATCCGTCATTCCTTGATTACCTTTCAGAGTTTTCGTAATTTGCAACAGAATGTTTCGTTTTTGTTCTACTGTGAAGGAACTTTAATGCTTGGATTTCTCCGCTCAACTATCTTGAGCAAAATTGTAATGACAGTTTCCGGTGCAGCAATAGTGGGGTTCTTGATTGCCCATCTAACCGGTAACCTGCTTATTTTCGGCGGACCGGAAAAGATAAATGCCTACGGTCAGGGGCTTAGGGATTTAGGTCTTCTGCTTTTGTTTCTTCGTATAGGTCTCGTAGTGACGTTTGTACTGCACATCGTTACTTCTATCTATCTTGCCGATAAAAACCGCACAGCACGTCCTGTCAGCTACACTAAGAAAAAATCCATTCAATCAACAATCGCTTCCCGTACAATGTTTTTTTCGGGACTGACGATTCTTACGTTCGTAGTCTATCACTTGCTGCATTTTACGTATGGAATTGTTCAACCGGAGTTTTATCATGGTGAATATATACTTCACGACGGACGCACAGTACCTGATATTTATTCAATGATGATCCACGGTTTTCAAAATCCCTTTATAGTTATAACTTATCTTTTAGCAGTGACTTTTGTGTGTTTGCACCTTAGTCATGCAATCGGGAGTGCATTCCAAACACTTGGCATCAACCATACAAAATACAACGGGATAATCAAAAAGGCAGGTATGGGATTGGCAACTATCCTCTGGTTGGGATATATGTCCATTCCGTTTGGAATAATGGCAGGTGTGCTTAAACTTACAAATGGGGGACATTAATAATGATAACACTCGATTCAAAAATACCGTCGGGACCAGTCACAGAAAAATGGGACAAACATCGTGCGGAAATGAAACTTATCAATCCCGCCAACAAGCGTAAATATACGCTTATTGTGGTAGGGACTGGTCTTGCGGGAAGTGCGGCGGCGGCATCGCTTGCCGAACTCGGCTATAATGTAGAATGCTTTACATTCCATGATTCTCCGCGCCGTGCGCACTCAATTGCAGCACAAGGGGGGATTAACGCGGCAAAAAATTATCAGAATGACGGTGACAGTATTTGGCGTTTGTTCTACGACACGGTAAAAGGCGGCGACTTCCGCGCCCGTGAAGCGAATGTATATCGATTGGCGCAAGTAAGCGTTAATATCATAGATCAATGCGTGGCGCAAGGTGTTCCTTTTGCCCGTGAATACGGTGGATACTTGGCAAACCGTTCATTCGGCGGCGCGCAGGTTTCGCGTACATTCTATGCAAAAGGTCAGACAGGACAGCAGTTATTACTTGGTGCATATTCTGCTCTGTCGCGTCAGATTGGCGCGGGAACAGTGAAAATGCACAACCGAAAGGAAATGCTTGATTTGGTGCTTGTGGAAGGTCACGCACGGGGAATCGTCACCCGCGATTTGGTTTCGGGCAAAATTGAATCCTTTGCGGCTGATGCAGTTATTTTGGCAACAGGCGGGTATGCAAATGTGTTCTATCTTTCGACGAATGCCAAGGCATGTAATGTTACTTCCATCTACCGCGCTCATAAAAAGGGAGCAGGGTTTGCTAATCCATGCTATACTCAAATCCATCCTACATGTATTCCTGTGAGCGGCGACCATCAGTCGAAACTTACGCTGATGTCCGAATCGCTCCGTAATGACGGAAGAATTTGGGTTCCGAAAGCAAAAGGGGACAAACGCCCGGCAGACCAAATACCCGAAAGCGAACGCGACTATTATTTGGAAAGAAAATATCCGAGTTTCGGGAATCTTTCTCCCCGTGATATTGCGTCCCGCGCTGCGAAAGAAGCGTGTGATGACGGACGCGGTGTAGGACCCGGCGGATACGGTGTATATCTTGATTTTGCGGATTCAATCCACCGTTTGAGCGAAGAGACAATCGCCGAGCGTTATGGAAACCTTTTTGAAATGTACGAGCGTATTACCGGTGAAAATCCTTATAAATCCCCAATGAGAATTTACCCTGCACCGCATTATACAATGGGGGGCTTGTGGGTGGATTATAATTTGATGAGTACGATTCCCGGATTGCACGTATTGGGCGAGGCGAACTTCTCCGATCACGGTGCGAACCGTTTGGGTGCAAGCGCGCTTATGCAAGGTTTGGGTGACGGGTATTTCGTTATTCCTTATACAATCGGGCATTACCTTGCAAGTGAGAAAACTGCAAAGGTAACGACTGATCATCCTGAATTCAAAAAAGCGGAACAAGAAGCAACTGCGCAAACTCAGAGATTACTTAATATTAACGGGAAACGCTCAACCAATTCATTCCACCGTGAGCTTGGGCTTTTGATGTGGGATAAATGCGGTATGGCGAGAACCGAACAGAGTTTGAAAGAAGCATTGAAACGTATTCCCGAACTTCGTGAAGAATTTTGGAGAGATGTGAAAGTTACGGGAGTAGGCGAGGAACTCAACCAGTCGCTTGAGCACGCCGGAAGAGTAGCTGATTTCCTCGAATTTGCCGAACTTTTGTGCTACGATGCACTTGAACGAGAGGAATCATGCGGCGGACACTTCCGCTCCGAATATCAAACCGAAGACGGGGAAGCATTGCGTAATGACGAGAAATTCTGTCATGCAGCTGTGTGGGAATATGCAGGTTCAAACAACAAGCCCATCCGTCATAAAGAAGAACTGACTTTTGATAATGTTCACTTAGCAACAAGGAGCTACAAATGAAACTCGTGCTTAAAATCTGGCGACAACAAAATGGCAATTCCGAAGGGAAAATCGTTGATTATATGCTCGATGATGTCAGTCCCGATATGTCGTTCCTCGAAATGCTCGATGTCCTTAACGAAAAGCTTATCGCGAAAAACGAAGAACCCGTTGCGTTCGACCACGACTGCCGTGAAGGTATATGCGGCGCTTGCAGTTTGATTATAAACGGTGTTCCACACGGTCCTGAAAAAGCGACGACAACCTGTCAGCTTCACATGAGAAAGTTCAATGACGGCGAGGAAATAGTGATTGAACCGTGGAGAGCGTCGGCTTTTCCGGTGATAAAGGATTTGGTTGTGGACAGAAGCTCGTTCGACAGAATCATCCAAAAGGGCGGGTTTATTACCGCCAATACGGGTAATGCCCAGGATGGAAACACGCTCCCGATTTCCAAAATTGATGCAGATGCCTCGATGGATGCTGCGGCATGTATCGGTTGCGGTGCGTGTGTGGCTGCGTGTAAGAACGGCTCTGCAAGTTTATTCGTGGCAGCGAAACTCTCCCATTTGGGGTTATTGCCGCAAGGTCAGCCCGAACGTGGCAGCCGGGTACTCGCAATGGTAATGCAAATGGACGAAGAAGGATTTGGATCGTGTACGAATACTTATGACTGCGAAGCGGCATGTCCGAAGGAAATCAGCGTGAAAAATATTGCGCGGATGAATCGTGATTTCTTCAAGGCATCGCTGTTTGGGGTGTAGTGGGAATTGGTTTTTTTAGTGGGAATTAGCCGTTTCAGCTTTGCTGAGACGGCTTTTTTTTTGTGTTGTGTTATGGTGCTTGTAAGTTAATTAGTTTCTTATTTGTAGTTTTGTAGTGAAGTATTTAAAAAACACTCTATTCGTGAAATGATTGGATCAGTTTGACGTAAATATAAATAAATAATTATAAGTTATATATTAAAATAAAATACAATTTTTACCAATTGATATGAAAGTCAGAGATAATATAAAAAAATGCGTTGCATTTGCTGCATTGCAATTAGCAAATCAAGAATACATGATGGTAGGTACTGTTTTCTTTATTGTTAGAAATTCTCAAAAAAAACAATATTTGTACGCTGTAACAGCGAAGCATGTGATTCAGGCAATAAAAGATAAGGGGCTCGATAAGTTATTTATAAGAGTTAATTTCAAAAACGGACAGCTAGGAGTTTACCCAACAAATACAAATGAATGGGTTTTTCATGATGACTCGAGTGTAGATATTGCTGTACATAATTTTGTTTTTATGGAAGAATTAGACCATTTATTTTATCCAGAATCAGAATTTGTCACTTCAGAATTTATAAATGAAAATGAGTTAGATGTTGGTGATGAAGTTTTTATCGCTGGACTATTTCGTCACCATCATGGCACTACTAAAAACTTACCAATAATTAGAATTGGAAATATTGCAGCAATGGTAGGTGAGAAAATTCAAACAAAAGAATTTCTAATGGATGCATATTTGATTGAAGCTCGTTCAATTGGAGGTCTTAGTGGTTCCCCCGTATTTACAAATTTAGGAATCATTCGAAAATTTAAGGGAGAAATAAGACAAAGAGAAGGAAATGATTATCATAATTTGATTGGTTTGATACACGGCCATTATGATACTATTTTTACTCAAATTGACGAAACTAATGTTGATTTTATAGAAAATGGAAGGGTAAATACAGGAATAGCTATTGTTACACCTATTTCTAAGCTTGTTGAGATTTTTGGGCAAGAACAAATTAAGATATATGAAGATTATGTGGATAAAATATCTGCTCAGCAAGAGTAGTTTTTTATTATAAGTTTTACATCTTTGTGCTAAAGAGAATTAACACAAGAGACGCAAAGTTCGCAAAGGGGCGCAAAGCCAAGCAGCTCCGTTAGGAGCATAATAGCAATAGAAAAGCAAACCCCAAAACCGAAAAAGCTCCATCGGAGCGATATATTCTGTGCCACCCCTACGGAGCTTTTAAACTCTCGGGAATCTTTATTCTATTACTATTGAACTCCTAACGGAGTATAAAGAGTTTATAGAAAATACTTCCTGAAAATATTCTCATTTGTTCTTTAATTCTTGCAATATGTCCTCAATACTCGGCTGTGCGGTATTCTGTTTTTCAGCAGTAAAATCTCCTATAGGAATACCCATATCTTGAACAATTTCAATGTATTCATTGACTGGCAATTGTTCGCGTAGTAGTACAAGAACTTTTTTTCTTAATTCACTTTTTGATAATAATTCATTTTTCATTGTTATTCTCCTCAAGGAAAAATTCTAAAGGATTGATGACTCGAATAGGTAGACTTTTTGCTCTTTTCAAGAATAAATGATCGGTGGTCAGTAATACATCAATCTTATATTGTAATGCTAAAGCTATATGAATTGCATCATAACCGTTTAATCCATTTTGGGCAGCTTTTTGAATGTATTGCGAAGTTTCCGGATTTGTAATGATAGTTTCATGAGCATACATAAGTATCTCCTCTACAGAAAAACGCTTTTCTTCATCATTTATTTGATTGATTTCTAACTGTAGTACATCACTTTTCACAAAAACGTATTTTCCTTCATAGCATTCTTCAAGTAAGAGCTTAACTGCATCTGCTTCAAGAATCGTTCTACTAAGGCTATGGGCATCGAACGGACGGCATAAACAACAAGTATCAAAATATATTTTTTTCTTTTTATTCATATCGGATACGAGGGATTATTTTGAAAGGAGAGTAGAATTATTTCGAACTAAATGTGATATTGTAATTTAGTGACAATTTAGTAATTTATTCACACAATCCTACACCTTACCATTCCTACCCTTCACCGAAATAGACTGCAAAAATGAGCTGAACGAAAGTGAATCCGATGTTTCGGGCGGGAGTTCAATTGAATGTTCGAGTGATGATGGGGGAGTGAGCGGCACTTGTTGCGATTGCTCGGAACTTATATCCGCTATCAGGTTAATCGAATGGTCTGTTGCACCGATGAGTAGGGTTTTACCACCTGCTTGAATAGCATAGACTGCCCCTTTGTGAATTGACACACGTCCGATAGCTTTTAAATCAATTGTTTGGCGTTGCGGGGTGATTTTAGAAGAATACCTCTTCACAAAAAATAAGACAGCACCTAAACCTGCTACACAAAGCAGCAAGGTAAAGAATGTACGGAGAAGAGTATCGTCTATCATGGCTCTATTATCGTTTAAGGTTACGAAGACGGTCTGTGGGGTCAACCAATGTTGTAATACGGATACCGAAGTGCTTATCTACCACAACCACTTCGCCCTCAGCTACTTTTTTCCCGTTCACGAGTACGTCCACCGGCTCGCTGACGAGTTTGTCAAATTCCACCACAGAACCGCGACCCAGACGCAAAATATCACGAATCAACATACTTGTTCTACCGAGTTCTATCGAAACGGGGAGTTGAAGGTCGTAGAGGAGCGCGAGTTTCGGGTCGTTCACCGATGTAGGTTCACTCTGCATATCCATCTGAGGCAAATCAGGGAAATCCGGTGTATCAATATTGATACCGGATGATCCGATATTTGAACTGTCGGAATCGCCTGTCAGATCCCCGCCCTTGATAAGAGCATCAATTTCTTCTTGTGTCATGATTAATGGTTCCCGGGTTTATAGAGAATGTCTTGTTCTACAAGGTCATCTTCAGTTAACTGACGAATGATACGGATAGCTTTTTTGCCGTCGGAAGTTCCTGGGCGAGCAGCAAGCTTTCGTTTACCGTCGATACTGACTTCAATTTCTTGGTCAATATGTGTTGTTGTTCGGATTACGTCGCCAACTTTCAATTTGAGAAGTTCTTCCACCGTAATTGAAGATTTGCCGAGTTCGGCAATAATTTGCAAGTGAGTATGAGCGATTTGCTGCTTCATAACAGCCATGTTCTCGCGCATACGGTGTGGAGTTTGAACTGAAAGAGTTGAAATCTGGCTATCTGTACAAAATCCGCTTCGGTCTCGAGCCGAGAATATTGAAAATTAAGTTCGGCAATTGACCTCCAAGCCGTTTGCAAATCTGCAAGTGCGTGTTCAATAATTCCGCGCATAACAGCTTGTTCAATTGGGGTAATTGTTCGGGGCTTACGGGTTGTTTCCGTATTCCCGCCAAGTAATCGCTCAACAATCGACAGTGCAAGTTGCGGACTGATTTCCATGATTCCTGTTCCGTCTGTGCCCTCAAGGTCGAATACATAAATGCAACTTGGGTTAGAAATCGAAAGGATAAATTCCGAATAAAATAATTGGTCAACCGATGTAACGCTAATTGAAACAATCGTTTGGAGTTTGGATACAAGGTAATACCCAAAAATTTCAGCAAAATTCTCGTGAACGTTTTGGAGTGTACGGACCTGATTCTTGGAAATACGGTTCGGTCGTCGGAAATCATACGCTCCCACATCGCTCCGCCGCATTCCTTTACCCTGGAGTATATCATCCACATCCACAGTTCCTGTGGACATCTCGGACAACAGGCTGTCAATTTCATTTTGGGAGAGAACGTCTGCCATAGTGTTTCCTTGAGTAATAATTCAATAAACTACTATTGAATAAGGAATTTGGACATATATACATTACGTAGCTTTATGTCATGGAAAAAGGGCTTGATTTCTTTTTTAAGAATTAATGGTAATGAATCTTGCAGCCCTTGTTGCTGTAATTCATCAAGCGAATACGAACGGAGTTTTTTGAGCACTTCGCTTTGTATCGGAATCATAAGTTCTTTTTCTACTACATCTTTAGCTTTTTCATCTTCTACTTCGAATCCTAAAGCCACCACAACATAGCGGGTGGAAGAACCTCTGGGACTGAAGATTAAGTCTTCTTTTGTAGGAACTACTAATTTGACAACTTTAGAGGTGGTTTCTTCTTCATCTTCAGCTTCTTCGTCTTGATGCTTTTCGGTTTTATCTTTTTTAGTATCATTCTTATCTCCTGATGAACCTCCGAATATCTTTACACCAATAAAAATACCGACGGCAAATACTACGGCAACTAATACACCGGCAATGATTCCTGTAATCATACTCGGTTTTTTCTTTGTAGTTCCGCCATCACCTGCATTTTGGTTCTTATCATCAGCCATGAAAAATCCTCCTCAAAGTCATAAAGTATCAAAAAGTAAAACAGTTTCTACGAAAAATGTGCCAATTTGTAAACTGATGTAATTGAATCTAAGAAAGTGGTTGCAATTGGGTCTTGTTAAGATGACTTCCGTCAATTCTGTAGTAAAAGGAAATCCCCCAGTCAAGTCAGGTAACTTGACCTTAAAACAGCTTTGACACTGAAATTGGCAGATGTTTGAACACTTCGACTGCGTACAGTGTGACGTAACTCTTTTGTTCTATTCAATGTAAGATGATTGTCGTGTTGATCAGACAAACCTGCCATGCTGAGCGGAGTCGAAGCATCGGACACTTTCCAAGTTAACACAAATGCAGGTTATTCAATGCAAATATCTTCAATTACAAGATTGACCATAATGGTCATTTATCGAAAACCATTTGAATCATTGGCGAATAATCTCCAATACTATCCGGCTGGGATTATAGTTCGCCGCCCTACGCTATAATATTCAACTCCTGCTGTTTCCATTGTTTGCAGTTCGTAGAGATTTCTGCCGTCAAAAATGATTGGCTGGCTGAGAACTTGCTTGATTTTTGCAAAATCCGGCTTACGGAATTCCTGCCATTCGGTTGCAATGATGAGTGCATCTGCTCCGGTTAATGCTCCCATAGCAGAAGCCGAGAATGTAATTGCCGAACCATATTTGCGTTCTGAATTAGATGTTGCTTCAGGGTCATAAGCCGTAACTGTTGCGCCGGCTTCAAGCAAACAGTCGATAATTCTAAAAGCAGGGGATTCGCGCGTATCATCCGTATCAGGTTTGAAAGCAAGACCCCATAGTGCAAAATGTTTACCCTCAACAGAACCGAAACGGTCGATAATTCTATGTGTAAAACGAATTATCTGTTCATGATTGACTTCCTCGACCGCACGCATTATTTTGAGTGGTCTTTCGGCAGCATCTGTAGAATGAATAAGAGCTTTCACATCCTTCGGAAAGCAGCTTCCGCCGTATCCGATTCCTGCAAAAAGAAACCTTTTTCCAATTCGGGTATCAGAACCGATACCGATACGTACATTCTCAATATCAGCCCCTACCAATTCGCAATAATTTGAGAGATCATTCATGAATGAAATACGCATTGCAAGGAAACAGTTGGCGGCATACTTTGTTATTTCCGCGCTTTTCTCGTCCATTACATAGATTGGGTTCCCGCTCCGTACAAACGGCTCGTATAAATCACGCATGATTGCTTCGGCAGATTTACTTGTAGTCCCCACAACCACACGGTCGGGCTTCATAAAATCTTCCACAGCAAATCCTTCGCGCAAGAATTCGGGATTGCTTACAATTTCAACTGCACCGGCTTTTGGGATTATTCCATGTACTACCGCCCTTACTTTATCGGCAGTTCCAACAGGAACAGTACTTTTATTCACTAATATTCTTGGTGAGTCGATTCCGTCACGCACTATTATATGTGCAATATCTGCTGCTGCGTTTAGTACATACGCCAAATCTGCAGACCCGTCTTCATCCGGCGGGGTAGGGAGGCACAAAAAAAGAATAGTGCATTCATGGACAGCTTTGGTTAAATCCGTCGTAAAATGCAGACGGTCTTTCTTGATGTTCCGTTCCAATATATGATCCAGATCAGGCTCGTAAATCGGTAGGATTCCATTGCGGAGTTTTTCTACTTTTGCCTCATCAATATCCACACATAACACATTGTTGCCGCTTTCTGCGAAGCACGTTCCACTTACAAGACCTACGTAACCGGTACCGATTACACCAATTGAATAAGACATTCACAATCCTTTACTATGGGTGATGTATTAGTTAATAAATAAGGTTCTAACGAATTATTTTACAAAGATAATCACAAAGAAACTGCTGTACAATGATATTGAGCAGTTCCTGTGGAGCAAAATCACAGTAAGCCTTTTATAAGTAAATACTTGTTTAATGATTGACGAGTTTGATGATAACAAGTATAAGAATAGTGAGTGCGGCAATTGACAAAGCGAATTTTACAAGACGTCGGGCGATTGCAAACACAATTCCCAAGACTATTGCGCCTATGATCACAAGTGCAAATGGAGGAAGAGTTGCAAAAAACTCTAAAAAGGTAAGAAATGAAATCATGTTTTACCAAAGAATGTTACTTATCGAGTTATAAATAACCGACGGATTCAATTCTGTGTTCATTGCCTGAACTATGATGTATATGGTTTTTGTTATTGTCGTAATTCAAAAAAATGACTTAAACCCTAATCAAACAAGCCATAGTTCCGACGTTTTACAAATTATACATAAGCCTTCATCTACATGGAAATCTCAATCCAAATTGAATGTAAACGGAATAATTCCCGTCATCACAGTATTCCCGCTAATCGGATTGAACTTCCATCTCCTTAGTGCCTCCATTGCTGCACGCTCAAGCCGTGGATCACCTTTTTGCAGGGGTCTCATTGTGCCTACAGTTCCATCCGGAAGAACTGTAAACTGAATACGAATTTGACCGGATGAAGCACCGGGAGGAAATGGAGGTATGATTTTACCGAGAACTGTACGGTTGCCGCCTCCGCCCCATTCAATATCACCTAAGCCTTCACCCTTTCCCTTACCTGTGCCGCTTTCCCCAAGCCCGCTACCACTTTGAGTGCCGTTTTTAGCTCCTATATCTTTAGTGGAATTAGCGTCAGCTTGATTTTTAGTCGGAGTCTTGGTCGGAATATCCTTTACAGGTTTAATATTATTGCTTTGCGATAAATCTGTGGATGCAACTTTAGGGGATTTTGAACTGGAAGAATGTTGAGCGTCTTCCAAAGGATTGGATGAGGATTTCGCTTTTTGCCTTGCGCCTTCTTTTGTTAAGTTTCCCTTGCTTCTTCCTGTGCCGTCCCCCTTACCAAAACTAAGAATTGTAATCGGAGTGATTTGTTCTTCACGGCGTTGATACGGATCTACTTTTAAATCAACGAACATTGCAAGCAGGCATAATTCACCAAAAGTGAAACAAACATATCCCCAACGGTATGTATAGTTCTTAGCGCACCCTGTCAATCCAACTTTGGGCAAACCCGTGTTGTCTGGCAGCAGTTTCAGCCTCGTCTCGAGAGCTGAATGAGCCGAATCGAACTCTATACCATGTTTTTCCGCGTATCAATTGTTCACTCATTGAGATATTTGTTGCGTTATGCAATTTAAGTCGTTCAAGCCGCTCCGTTGCATCATCTTTGGATGGCGAGGAATATACCTGAACTGTAAATACAGGAGGTAATGCTTTTGGTAGAGACGTTGATACAGATGTGTTATTATGTGTAATTGATTTTGAAGTGACGCTCGGCTTTGCCACCGGTACTTCGGGAGGTCTCATATTCTCTCTCGGCATTTCCACTTTGCTTTCAATTTTTTTCACAGGTTCTACTGAAGGTTTTGGGGTTTCCTTTGGTTTTTCATTGACAATCGGCTTTGTTTCTTCATGCTTAATAGGTTCTGTTTCTGCAATTAATTTGTGCTCTTCCTGTATATGCAGAGTGTCTGTTGTTGCCTTTACATCTGCCTGTACGGTATCATGAAGCTCAGCTTTCGCTGCCGGAAGTTTTGCTGGAGTTTCTTGATGTGTAACAGGAGCAAGTGTTGGAGGTTTTTGTTCAAAAAGTGCAGTTAACCCAGGATAAGCCCGATACCCTCCATACCCTAATGCAAGTAATACAACAGCAGCAATTGCCCAAAAGAAAACAGTTCTCCTTTTTTTCTTATCAACGGGAGGTTTTACTGGTTTGGGAATTGAAGGGTTTGGATTTGGTTGAATAACCGGCTCAGGTGGAGGCACAGGAGTATTGGCAGCCATATCGGCAGCCATAGTTGCATAGCTGGAATAGGAAGTTGATGTTTCAGGAGGGAAATTTTCAAGTTGCGGATTAGGGGGCAGTAATAGAATCTCATCCTCATCAAGGTTATAGGTGGACGGATGATGTGCATTAAAATCTGCAAGGTCTATTTCCTCAGCATTATGCGTATCCTCCACTGCCTGAAATTCTTTGTTTGGATTGACCTCAGGTTTGGGCTCAGTAGTTTGCTTAGGTGTTGCTGCCTTTCGATCTTCAGAGCGTTTAAGATCGTTTTTAATGAGTAAGACCCATTCATCATCAATCTTTTCATATACTTGCGCAGACTGACCCTCTGAATCGCCATCGGCATTTTTATGTTCTAAAGTGTCCTTAGAGGAAGAATGTTGTCCTGCATCTATATCGTCATCAAATGCACCTGAACGAACAAAAGGAACAGATTTATCCGAATCCTCGCCAAGTGCGGATTTATGCGCATTTGCTTTTGGAAGCGGAGGCAACGGGTCATTATCTGACAAATTTTGAGATTGTACAGATTTACCTTTCTGAGATTGACTATCTTCCTCAGATTTCTCGGTATAGGAATCGTCACCGCTTTCATCAAGAGGTGAAGTGGATTCTGCAAACTTCGATAAATCACCGGGATATTGTTCCAAATCCTCAAGAGCAAACGAATCATCATCGTGAGCATCAAACCCACCTAAATCATCATCGCTGTCAGGTGTCTTTTTATCAGTATTCATTCAAAATTTCCCTGCAAAATAAAAAACTATCGAGGGTTTTGTTGTACATCTTTAGAATCGCCAGTTTATACCCGCTGATATAAATATGCCTCGCTCTTTATATCCATTCCAAAGGAAAACAGTAGAATTAAAAACATTATCCAGCCGTAAATACACCCCTGCTGATGGAGAGATTGCATATTCTCCCCGTAGATTGAAAGTTGTAAAACCAGATAATTCTTGCTGTTTGGCAATATCTGCATAGCGAGACGCCACATATTGTGCCGTAATTTGTGTGCCAAATTGCTCTGACCAATTGCGATGCCATGAACTTGTGATTTTGAACGGCGAGATATACGGTACGCTCGACGATGCAGAATCTGCATATTCGGGAAGTGATGCCGAAGTAATTGCCACAAAAGCAGTGATATTATCCAAAGGTGTTATTTTCCAAGCAAGCTCACTATGTATTTCCAAACTTGATACCTCCGCGTAGAAGGGTAAAAAAGTTCCACTGCTTGTAGAAGTAAAGAGAGGTGTATCGGCTACAAGTTTATAGACTAAGCCTGCAGCAGCCGAAAGGGTTTCTACGGGATAATAATTGATAGTTGCATTAACAGTTATGTGATCTCTTGGGAATGTAACGAAGGCAGAGTCGGCTAAGTATGGATTTGTATGCAGCATATCTCGAAAACTATTGTTTTCCAATCCTGTACCCAAACCTCCGCGAAAGGTGAACAGTTGATTCATCCTATACTCAGTTTGTGCAGAAAACTTTATTCCTGCAAGTGTTACACCGCCCGAAGTATTCGCGGTTTGAACTGCAGCTATTCCGTTGAATGTGAAATTACCGAGTATGTATTCTGCAAAACCCCCCGCTTCGATATAATTTGTGGAATTGCCCCTGATTGTATGCAAATCAAGTAGTAAACTTCCACCAACTATAATATCATTCCAGGTATTTTGAATTGCCAGATGACCGTTTAGCGCATTATCAGCTACGCTGCTATTCGTATCTTGTTTTAGTGATATACTTGACCAACTTCCTCCGGCAGAATATCCGAATGAATTGTAATTGCCCTTTACACCGATTTTAGCCACAAAATCTGTTGTTGTTCGCTCAAGGGCAGAAGGAATTGCATATAAATTATATGCCTTGCGATTAAAATCGAAGGTTGTTTCCGTTTTACTTCCGCCAAAGAACAGATATTTTTCCGGTGCGATATAATCGGCGTTGAGATGTGCTTTGATAATACTGAAATCTGCATTATCAAGATGTCCGCTGCTTGAGGTATATCCTGCAAGTGCGTTTATGGCATATCCGCCGAATTCTGTACCATACCCGGCCTCAAGTAGCGGCGAAATATATTGCCCAAACTCACCTCGAATAAAACCCTTGGAAAATTTAGGGGTATAGCGATTAAATTGCAGCATTCCGAGTGGTAATAAAAGAGGGGGCTGTTTCTCCAATGTATTCAGTGAGTCAAGCTCTTTTGCCGACAAAGGAGACGGTTTTTTTGGTATCTGTTTTATTCCCGCAGGGACATCAATTTTTTCTGTACCGCTAATGATAATATCCGGCAATTCAAGTGGTTGCGGACTGGTAGGCTGCTGTCCCCAAACATTTGTGCTTGCAGCTAAAATCATTAGAAATATTGTGCTGAATCGCGTGAACATATGTTTTTTGCTAAGTGTCTGTATGAGTTCTGATAAAATGAACTGACAGAAAATTGGAAGTATCTGTATGCTTTAACTGGCTATAAATTAAATTGTTAGTCAGTTTGTCATTCTGAAGGAGTCCTCGACTGAAGAATCTCAGTTTAATGGAATCTCAAGAATTGCGTATATACTTTGTTGAATTGTGTTGTAAATTCTCTATGAATATTAGAAAAAGAATCTCTTACAGAGTTCACAGATGTTAAAACAGAGTTTCACAAACAAAAGATGTCGTTTCAGAGGTTCTTCTACCGAAGAATCTCCATTGAAATGATTTTAAAGAATTGAATCTTATGTTATTAAAAAAACTATATTAACCTGTTATTTCTTCAAATACTAAATTCTCAAGAGCTGACTAAACCGAGATTCTTCGGTCGAAGACTTCCTCTGAATGACGTGTGTAAATAATTATTTTAATTGTTAGTTAGCTCTGTTGTTCATTTTTTTTTTAATCATAAACCATAGTAAAACGATATGTAAATTAATCTACGGTGCTTTCGGCAACCTCTTCAACCGCGATTGCGCCGTTTTCCCAAAATCATCCGTAGGACGCAACTTTACTATCGTTTTATAAATATCCCGTGCCGCTTCAATATCACCTGTCTGCTCATAACATTCGCCTAAACCAATCATCGAAAGAGTGTACCAGTCTTCTACACCTGAGAATTTTTCACTGACAAGTTTGAAGGCTGCAAGTGCATTAATGTAGTTTTTCTCTTTAAGCCATAGTTCACCGATACGGTATGCAGCTTCAGCAGCCAATAGGGGATTATCTTCCCGTGCGGCAAGGATGCTGAATTCAGAACGTGCACTGTCTATAAGACCCTTGCTGCGCAAATACATTGCTATTCTATAACGGCTTTGGTCAGCATATTCATTATTCTTAAAGTTCACCGTTACATCTCGGTATAATTGCAGAGCAGCAGAGGTATCTCCTCTGGTATAAGTAATCTGAGCCCGTTCGAAACCTGCTTCTGCTGCAGCATTATTTGCAGGAAAACGTATTTGAACCAAATTGAATAAAGAGTCTGCTCTGAGCGCATTTTGCTGCTCAAGGTTCATTTTGGCAAATTCCAGCAGGGCAAGAGGAGCAAATTCACTCTGTGGAAATTTTGTCAAAATTTCATTCATTGTTTGCTCTGCTTTTGCAGGTTCGTTTATACCTGCATAGCTTTTTTCGAGATAGAATAATGCTTCGGCATTGCGGTCATTTTCAGGGTATTTTTTGAGGTAATTCTCAAATTCGGTAATTGCACTCGAATAATTCTTATTGGTCGAAAACTTAAATGCCTTATTGAAGGAAAGTTCTTTGGAAACTTCAAGTTGCGGATTCCCTTCGATGAAGGTATCGGCAATTTGATTCGCTTCATCGGTTCTTCCCAATGTCTCCAGGGAGAATTGCATACTTTTTACAGCTTCACCTGCATACTGGCTCGTCGGATAGGAATTCAGAACAATTTTATAGGCTTCGATTGCATGTTCAAAATCACCCGAATTATAATAACTGTCGCCTATTGAATAATAAGCCTGGGCGAGTAAATCGCTGCTCGGGTATGCTGCTATAAGTTTACGGTAATCTTCGATTGACTCTTCATATTTTTTTTGCTGAAAATGCGACCAACCGACCGAATAGAGAGCACGCGGAGCAAGAGAAGATTTGGGATATGATTTTACATACGCCTTAAATGCATCTACCGATTTATCGTATTCACGCATACGGTAATATGCTTGTCCAATTTGATAGGAAGCATATTGTCCTTCATCTGTTTTTGGAGAACGTGCAGCTGCTTGACGGTATGATTCAGCGGCTTTGCCGTATTCTTTTAAGATATAGT
>JACPWH010000208.1 GCA_016197185.1 Ignavibacteriota bacterium | reverse complement strand
GGTATTCAGTCTTTTTTCTCTCTTTTAACTTTTCAACTGTTTTTTCCTGTTTCATTGCTTCGGCAAGTTCATTTCGCTTCTTATTTTCGATATCCGCTAATTTATCTTTTTCACGTTCCAATGTTCGCATTTCATATTGAACAGCTTGGCGATGATGCCATATTGCTTGCATTCCGATTACCGATTGTTTTTGGTCTTGTTCTACCACAAGCAATTGATTAAAATACTCTTCTCTCGCATTCAGTTCGTCTTCCTTTTTTATTCGATGCTGCATCGCAGCAGCAAGAGCATTTTTTGCTTGCTCCACCGCATTTGCTCGAAGTTTGAGCAAAGGTTCAAGGCGAAACTGGAATCGTTTTGACATATTTTACTTTGTTTCAGATTAAGTAAGGAATCAAAAAATAATCACAATACTTTAGAAGCAATCAACTCTGTCATGTCGGTTGTAACAGCCAATATGACTATATTAATTTATCAATATTATTATACTGTTAAAAAGAATTCTGTCAAATCACCGATATAATTAACTAAACTGAACCAATTCCTCTACAATTTGCTTGAAATCCGTTGGGTCTTCCACATCCTGACGTAAAAATTTTCGTGTTTGGTCCCTAAGCTCCATAGCCTTATCAACCATCGGGTTAGCACCTTTTTGATATGCACCCACGCTAATCATATCTTCGGCTTCTCGGTATGCAGCAAGCATCTCTTTCATGCTCTGTGCATTTATCCGGTGCTGCGGATGAATCACATCTTTCATTACCCTACTCACACTTTCAAGAACATCTATTGCCGGATAATGCCCCATTGCAGCAAGCCTACGCGAAAGAACAATGTGTCCGTCCAAGATACCGCGAGCGGTATCTGCTATTGGTTCATTCATATCGTCGCCCTCTACCAAAACGGTATAGAGTGCCGTAATAGTTCCTATATCAGACGTACCGGCACGCTCCATTAGTTTAGGCATAAGTGCAAAAACCGACGGTGTATATCCTTTTGTTGTAGGAGGTTCACCAATTGTCAAACCAATTTCTCTCTGTGCCATTGCAAGCCTTGTTATCGAATCCATCATCAGCATTACATCCAGCCCCTGATCTCTGAAAAATTCTGCAATTGCCGTTGCAATAAGCGGTGCTTTTACTCTCACTAATGCCGGCATATCACTCGTAGCCACAATCACTACGGAACGTTTCAAACCTTCTTCGCCTAAATCTTCCTCTATAAAATCCCTTACCTCACGTCCCCGCTCACCAATCAGAGCAATCACATTAATATCGGCTGTTGCATTTCGGGCAATCATTCCAAGTAGGGTTGACTTCCCTACACCGGACCCTGCAAAAATTCCAACCCGTTGCCCTTTGCCAAGTGTAAGGAGTCCGTCTATCGCCCGTACACCTGTTGCCATCGGTTCTTTAATACGCTTGCGAAGCAAAGGATTCGGAGGCTGTGCGTAAATTGAACGTGTGTTTGTATTACTCAAAGGACCTTTACCATCCATCGGCTTGCCTAAGCCATCCAATACTCGACCTAAGAGATTATTACCTACTTCTACGGTAAGTGTAGTACCCGAAGCAGCTATTTCCATCCCCGGCTCTATATTCTCCAAATCTCCGAGTACCATCGAAAGAATCTTATTATCTTTGAATCCTACTATTTCCGAACGACACATCTCATTTCCCAAGCGATTCCGAAGAATACATACTTCACCTATCGGTGCTTGCGGACCCTGACTTTCAAGTACCATCCCCGTTACTTGTGTAATTCGTCCTATAGTCTCAACAGTTGTAGCAGAGCCAATGACCGATGCGTATTTTTTGAGAATTAAGTCAGCAGGATTCATATTTTTTACTCAAGTTCTGGTCGATTACTTATGCTGACGTAATTTCTCTTCTAATTTTTCAAATTGAGTTTTGATTTGCGCATCAATTGTTCCGAGCTGGCTTTCCATAATGCATCCGCCTTCTTCGATTGTATAATCGGATTCTAATTTTACACTCGGCATAAGCATCGGGTCGGCTAACAATGTGCTTTTTGCAAGCTCAAGCGCGTCAACATCTACAGGGTTTAATCTGATAGTTACCGAGTCTGCACCTCTAAGTACTTGCAGAGCTTTCCTTGCCTGTGCAATGACAACCGACTTTTCTTCATTAACCAATTCCTGAACAATATTTCTTGCCAAACCTAGAGCCAACGTAACTATAGCATTCTCAGCTTGAGCCATCAACTCGGCATACTGTGCGTGTAAATTCTGAACGTTTGAATCAAAATTTTTAAGGGTTTCCTGTTGTTTTTGAATTTCAACCATCATCGTTCCTGTCGCCACCTGTTTCCCGTCGTTAAACCCCCTATCGTATGCAGTTTGAATTTGTTCCTGCGCTTCATGAACCAAAATACTTTCAGGAATATGCTCCACTTCTTCGAACTCATCAAACATCTCAGGGGAGAATTCCTCGAAAACCGGCTGCATGACATCACGTTTGGAATCCTCGTGAATTATCTCTACCCTGCTTACTTTTCGTGGTATTTGAACGATAAATTGTTGCATCATAAGTTTATTCTCTTACACGAATACATCTTCCTTACCACGACCGCTGATTGCTACGTCACCCATTTCTACAAGGCGTTTAACTACATCAATAATTCTCATTTGAGCCAGCTCAACTTCTTTGAGTTTGACAGGACCCATAAATTCAAGTTCTTCTTTGATAACAGCCGAAGCACGGTCAGACATATTCTTGAATATTTTTGTACGGATTTTTTCGTCGGTTGCTTTGAGCGCAAGCACAAGGTCTCGTTTGTCCACATCGCGCAGAATCCTCTGGATGCCTTTATCGTCAATCATCACAATGTCATCGAAGAGGAACATCAAGCGTTTGATCTGCTCGGCAAGCCCGGGGTCTTTATCTTCAATATTTTCAAGCAAACTTTTGGCAGTGGCATTATTACTCTTGTTCAGAATGGATGCGACCAAGTGAGCACCACCCGTAGTACTGAGATTTTGAGATAGAACCGCTTCACCGATTTGATCAACTACCGTTTCAACTTCTTGAATAATAGTTGGAGAAACTTTTCCGAGAGTTGCAATACGCATCAATACTTCTGCCCGAAGGTCTTCGGCAAATTCATTCAACACCTCAGCCGACTGATCGGGAGGAAGGTGCGAAAGAATAAGCGATACAGTTTGCGGATGCTCTTTCGAGAGAAAACTTGCAAGCTGTTGAGGATCTGCTTTTTTGAGAATGTCGAATCCTCTGATTGCAGTCAGCATTTTAATTTTTTCGGTAATATCCCGTGCTTTTTCCAACCCGAAGGTTTTCTGTAATAAGTTTTGAGCAAAATCCATCCCGCCGTCAATCACAAATCCATGCGCGCCCATCAATTGGAAATACTCACCTGTCACCTGTTCGATAATTTCATTGGGGATGCTCTGAAAATTACCAATTTCCATGGCGATTTGCTCCACTTCCTTGGGTTCTAATCCTTGGAAAATCACAGCAGCATCATCCATTTCGAGAGTCATTAACAGAACGGCAACTTTTTGCCGTCCGGTCATTTGCGAGTATTTAAGTTCCTTTTTTTTCATCGTATTAATCTTCTAAAGATAATCGGTTAGAGTTGTTTGCCTTGCGCTGCTACAGCTTTTTTGCGCGGCTCGTCCTCGTCTTGACGCAAAATGAGTTTTATCAATCGAACAGCTTCTTCCGGATGCTCTACCATGTGTTCCATCACTCGTGCCTGCATCTCTATTTTCATAACCATATCTTCGGTTAATTCCTGAGTTTGACTGAGGCGTGCTTTTGCACGTTGCATCATAATTTCCCTGCTTGTAAGCGGAGCGGAAAGTTCAGGCAATCTCTCAGACCCATCTTCCAGAAGCAATTGCTCTGCATTCGCTTGAAGTACTGAAAGCGGCTCAAATACCGGAGGAGGTCCGAGAACCTGCTCAATACGACGGCGAACTTGTGGAGAAGAAATGAGCTTGCGTATCATCCATACTGCAAGCAACATTGCAATTAAAATTAACACTTTTTCGGCAATTTCATTGGGTGTTAACGGTAATTTAAGACCTCGTTGTTGCTTTAAATCTTCTTCTTGTTGCGACGGGTCGAACTGAACATTCACAACAGATACCTGATCATTCCTTGTCGGGTCGTATCCGACTGCATTTTTTACAACCTGTGTAATTTTTTGCATTTCTTCGTCGGCGCGAGGTTTATATTCCAAGGCAGGTTTGTCGCCCTCGGTTATTTTTGTTTTCCCGTTGATAAGAGTAGCTACCGACAGACGTTTGATTCCACCACCTCGATTAACTATTTTCTCGACTGTTTTGGATATTTCGTAGTTGGTAACAGTATTACCTCGTGAACTTGCCGAATTTACAGAAGGGATATTGAGAGAATCCACCGATTTACTTTGTTCATCTATTTTTTGTTCGCTCCGAACGACCTGTTTATCAGGATCATAATCTTCAGTTGTTTTTTCGATTTGGGTAAAATCAAGCTCGGCATTTGCCCTCACTACTGCATTTCCTGCCCCCAATACTCCATCCAAAAGGGATTGTACTTTTGCAGTAAGATATTGATCTACTTTTTGTTGAAGTTCATATTGAGTGGACGACAAACCCGCAATAGAATTTTTATCGCGAGGCGGCTCGGAAATTATCTGACCTTTTTGGTCAACTACCGTTACTGACCCTGCATCCATTCCTTCGATACTGCTTGCTACCAAATTTTGGATTCCTTCGGTATTAAGTCTGCTGATACTGCGCCCGGATTTTAGCTGTAGAACTACTGAAGCCGTTGCTTTGTTTTGGTCTTTGTCAAACAGTGCTTTTTCGGGAACAACAATATGAACACGAACTTTTTGCACTTCTTCAATCGAGCCGATGGTACGGGCTAATTCACCTTCCAGTGCTCGGCGGTAATTTAACTTTTGAACAAAATCCGACATACCCAGATTGGTCTTGTCGAAAATTTCATAACCAACTGTACTTGACTGAGGCAAGCCTTCTGCTGCAAGCTGAAGTCGTGTTTCATGCAATACATTTGCAGGAACCATAATTGCACTTCCATTAGATTGAAGTTCATACGGTATTTTTCGCTCTTTCAATTTATCGACGATAACGCCTGCATCTTTTTGGTCAAGTTCGCTGAACAGCACGCTCATAGAAGGTTGTGATGCTGTGTTAAGCATCAAAACTATACCTGCAATGGCGGCAACCACCACACCTGCAATTGTTAATTGCTGTGTTCTGGTCAGTTTGTTTGCAAATGCTGTCAGTTGTTTGGTTATCGGCTCTGCCATAGTTTTAGTTTGTTATATGAATAATCATATATTTTAATGACTTATATCTTATTCAATCCATCCGATTGCTGTCATTCTGAACGCAGTGAAGAATCTCCGTTTGCGCATCCGTCCTGCAAATTTCACGTTCTAACGGAGATTCTTCGGTCTAAGAATCCCTCAGAATGACAAACGCAATTATATTTTTTTGTGTCAGTGCATTGTTTGTAGCCCGCTCTGCGGCTGTCGTGAAATCTGAATGACTGCTTAATGTATATTGAAACTATACCTACCCTACACTTGAATTCTATCCACTTCACGGTACATATCGAGTGCTTTGTTTCTTAACTCAAGAAGAAGTTGGAAAGTCGTTTTCGCTTTTTCAGCCGAAATCATTACATCGTGTAAATCGACAGGCTCGCCCTTAATAAGTTTATCAGTCATTGCGGATGATTCTTTTTGGAGTGTATTTGTATCACCGATGAACTCTTTAAGTGTATTGACAAAGGATGCATCATTCGGAGGTGCGGTCACACCTGATTGGATTCGCTGCTGCTCTAAAGGAGCATATCCGCGACCGACGAGTAAATCACTTACATTCATAATTTTCTCCTAAAAAAAGATGGACATCCTTGTCCTGATATGGTAATCCATTCACATTTTTTGTAATTTTTAACCACTTGAACCCCCTTTCCTCTCAAAAGAGGAAAACAACCCGAATGAAATTCCCCTCCCATGGAGGGGTGCCCGCAGGTCGGGGTGGCGCATTATCCGCGTCCGTCGAACAGACTTCCCTTCTCTACTCCACCAACCGACAGCTGTCCTGTACGATTGAAAACAACGTGACGCTCAATTTGTGCAGCATTCTCAGGAAACAACCCCTTAAAAAAATCACGTTCTGCCGGAGAAATCACCGATTGAGCAGACAAAGTTGCTTTTACAGGTTCATTTGCTTTTGTTTTGCTGACTTCAACATCAAATTTATTCGGAACGGCATTGTCCCGTCTTACCGGAAGATTAAGGTGTGTGCCTGCTGCTTTTGAATACGCTTGTATAGCTGGTATCATTCTGCCTCACTGAAAGAATTAAGTGTCTTTTTCGATGTTTTATATTTCTAATGAATCTTTTGCAATGTTCTTTACGGAGGCTATCACTCCGGTATTTGCTTCGAATGCACGTTGTGCGCTGATCATATCCACCATTTCGGTTACGATATTCACATTCGGCATACTTACATATCCTTCTCCGTCTGCATCGGGATGAGCAGGATCATATACTTTTCTAGCTGGAGAATTATCGTGTCCCAGAGTTGCAGTCACCACTTTTGCATCAGGATTATTATAGTTCATCGAAGTATTTGGAGCGTGCATTCCCGATGTATTACCAAGAGTAATCTGAGATTGGAGTGCCTTGTCGAATGCAGACTGCGGATTTGCACGTGCTACCACAACTTCGCGTTGGTACGGCTTCCCGTCTGCACCTTTAGTTGTATTCACATTCGCTATATTATTCGCAACTGCACTAAGACGTTGGCGTTGAACGCTCAAGCCCTGACCGCTGATATTGAATGAAGAGAAAATATTTTCCATAATAAAACCCTTTGGCTAAAAAGTGAGATCAGACACTACCTTTGATTGCAGTTTGCATACCCTGAAAATACCGCGCCGTCATCCGTGAGGCAAACCGAAACTTGATTTGATTTTGTGCAAGTGTTGACATTTCCTTATCAATATTAACATGAGATTCACCCGAAAAGAGAATCTCAGGGCGCGGAACCTTTGCTCCTTCTACACTTCCTTCTATTTCACCTTCTGTGCGCCCTCCTATAGGAAGATGATGATCATCAGTGCTTGCACCGCGCTGAACGAGCTGTGCTTCGTTGAATTCTTCTTCAAAACGAACCGATTCGGGACGATAGACAGGCGAGGTTGCATTGGCAATATTACGGGCAATAGTCTGCTGGCGGAGAGCGTAGGTATCCAATGCTCTGTTGAGCAAAGGAAGTTTCTTATTGAAAAGGTGGTCTGTAAGTATCATTTTGTGCCTGCTGAAATGTGTGTTTACTATTCACTTTTCGGACTTTTTCGCCGCTTTTGGTTCTTCTTTTACAATTTGAGTGCCAACTTGTTTGAGCGTGTGTTTTGGTGGTTCAGCCTTGGGGGATTGTGGGATTTTGTGGTTATTATTCGGCTGTGGTTAATAATCGCCTGTTGGTTTTTAGCCAAAGTAGGAGAAAGTAGCCGGAGTGTTGGTTTCCATTTGGTGTTTCAGGGCTTTATCCGTAGTTTCGCGAGAGGAAGTAAGAATTCGCTCACGGTATAAAAGTGCAATCGATTATATTGTTCAAATGATTTAAAAAAATAGTTAAGTTTTGAGCTATATTATCAAAAAAGAAATACACTTTCTGTCATATTGAACTTGATTCAGCATCTCCGTCTGCACTACGAAATCTGCACTTAAGAACAGCAACGGAGATCCTGAATCGAGTTCAGGATGACATTGGCGGATATATTCATATCCAATTAATTCAATCTTTACCTACCGCCCTTAACATACGTAGCCGCCAAAATTTCATCCTCAAAATTCAACGTAAACTCACCCTTCACAATAAAGAGCTTAATGAAGTTCAACACGTTTTTTGAGAGTATTGAACTTTTGCGAACCGAATTCTCGTTAGGGGGTAAAATGAATTATTTCTTTTTGACAATACAGTTGTTGTCATTATTTTAGTAATGTCAGACATATAGATTTTTACAAATGAGTATAAAATCTATTCTTACTCCATTACATTACAGAAGGGTTATCCTATGCAAAAATTTGTGGTTACATTCTCACTGCTGCTCTTACAAATAGCTACATTTGTTACTTATTCAAAAGATATAGAAAAAGTAAAAGGAGGTTACAAAACTTGCACCGCTTATTTATACGACTACAAATATGGAAAATTAGTCCCAAAATCAAAATTGAAAATGTTTTCATTTAAGTTTGACGAGAAAGGGAATAAAATTGAAAAAATTAAATTCAACGATGATGGAACATTGGATTATAAGACCACGTGTAAGTACAATGAGAAAGAAATTAAGGTTGAAGAATTGAAGCAAACTTCATCTGGATCGGTTACTTCTGTACCTTTATCAAAATACGACGAGAACGGGAATATGATTGAAGAAGTAATCTACAACGTTGATGGATCATTTGATTATAAGAATACCTATAAATACGACAGTAAGGGAAATAAAATTGAGTGGATAAAGTACAAACGTGACGGATCTGTTAGAACCAAAACAAATTATAAGTATGATGATAAAGGAGTTAAAATTGAAGAAGAATTTTACGATACAGATTTTTCGTTCAACAATTCAAAAATAACTTTTTCTTACAACAATAAAGGTTTGGTAATTGAAGAACTTACATACAAGGAAGAAATTATTGGCAACAAACTTGCAGTTAATTACAAGGTAACATATATATATGATGATGCGGGTAATCTAATTGAATGGAAAGGATATCATTACCCCGGTGGTTCCTTTGGTCGAAAGGCGACATATAAGTATAGTTCTTTCATAACAATACATTTTCCCTACCGCCCCGTTACACACGTAGCCGCCAAAATCTCATCCTCAAAATTCAACGTAAACTCACCCTTTACTATAAAGAGCTTGATGAAGTTCAGCACGTTTTTCGAGAACATTGCGCTTGCATGAATGGGGACAGTAGCTGCAAGATTTGCAGGTCCTACAATCAAGACTCCATTATTTGAACGAAAGATTTCACCACATTTGGTGAGTTCGCAGTTTCCCCCTGTCTCGGCAGCCAAATCTATAATTACTGCACCGCTTTTCATGGATTGAACCATTGCGTCTGTAATAATTCTTGGGGCAGTTTTCCCTGGGATTGCCGCTGTTGAAATAACCGTATCAGCCATTGCGATATGCTTTGCAAGTGCTGCCTGCTGCCGCTGCCTAGCATTGTCGGATAATTCTTTAGCGTATCCCCCGGATGTTTGAGTATCGGTCTCACCCAAGTCTATATCAATGAACTTTGCACCCAAACTCTGTACTTCTTCTTTTACGGCAGGACGCACATCGAATGCTTCTACAATTGCTCCCAAACGGCGCGCTGTGGCAATTGCCTGCAAACCGGCAACTCCCGCCCCGATAACGAGTACCTTCGAAGGCGCAACAGTCCCCGCAGCAGTCATCATCATCGGAAAGAACTTACCCGAGAAATTTGCTGCAAGTAAGACCGCTTTATACCCTGCAATCGAAGCCATTGATGAAAGTATATCCATGTTTTGCGCTCTCGAAATACGCGGAATAAGTTCCAAAGCAAAACTCATAATGTTCCGCTCGCGAAGAAGTGCGACCTCTTGTGCATTTTTCCATTCATTAAGGGGAGCAATTAGAATCGTTTTTTCTTGAAGTGCATTAATCTGATCAATTGAAGGGCAGTTCACTTTTACGAGGATGTTAACTTGTGATAATATATCTGCTGCCGACGGCATTATTTCGCCTCCAGCTTCGCTGAAAGCATCATCTGAATATCCTGCACGGTTACCTGCACCTTGTTCAATTAAACATTCAATGCCAAGAGTGCGAAGTTGTTTTATTGCTTCGGGGATAAGAGCTACACGCGGCTCAAGTTCTGAAGATTCGAGTAGTATTCCGAGTTTCATAGTTACACTTCCATTTTGAGAGAAAAGACATCTACTTTCAGCAATTTATGAAATTCTTTTTGCACAAACGAAGAAAAAAAGTTGTTAGAAACGAAAACCTATACTATTTTGCGTGCAAGAGTTGTTGTAAACGCATAATTATTCACGAAATATTCTATGGAACATATTATACTTGACGTTTGTTATCTTGTTGCTTCTGTTTTATTTGTCATTGGATTAAAGAAACTAAGTCATCCTGATTCGGCAAGGCGCGGTAATTTAATGGCTGCATTCGGAATGGGTGCCGCAATACTTGCAACTATTCTTTTTCATAAAAATGATGCGGGCGAAGGAATCGGAAATATAGGATATATTATTGCAGCGATTGCTGTAGGCGGTGTAATCGGAACTCTCTCCGCAAAAAAGGTAAAGATGACCGATATGCCCCAGATGGTATCACTGTTTAACGGAATGGGCGGTGCGTGTGCAGCACTGATTTCCCTTGAGGAATTTCACCATTATGCAGAATCGTTCGATCATCCGATTGGAACAGGTCTGAGCATAATGGCTGGTTTGATTATCGGAAGCATATCATTTTCAGGCAGCATGATTGCCTTTGCGAAATTGCAAGGCATTATGGAAAAATCGCCTCGCCTTCCTATGGGTAACATTATCAACTCGCTTGTTATTCTTGCAACTCTTGGCGGTGGCATCTATTTGGCTTTTACTCCTGAAACAGCAGGTTCTTGGGTTGTTTACGGGTTATTTGCTGTTTCATTATTATATGGAGTACTCTTCGTTGTACCGATTGGTGGGGCGGATATGCCTGTGGTTATTTCACTGCTCAACTCATTTACGGGTATGGCTGCCGCTTTCGGAGGGTTTCTTTATCATAATCAAGTGATGTTAACAGGCGGTATTTTGGTAGGTGCTGCAGGTACATTACTTACAATTATGATGTGCAGGGCAATGAACCGCTCTTTAACGAGTGTTCTCTTTAGCGCATTTTCGGTCGCAGGAGGTGCAAGCGGAGCAGCAGGACCTCAGGGCACGGCAAAAGAAATGAGTGTACAGGATGCAGCTGTTTTGATGAGTTATTCCAATAATTTAGTAATTGTGCCCGGATATGGTTTGGCTGTAGCTCAAGCGCAACACGCAATTCATAAGATGGCGATTATGCTTGAGGAAAAGGGTGTGAAGGTAAGCTACGCAGTTCATCCGGTGGCAGGACGTATGCCCGGACACATGAACGTACTCCTCGCAGAGGCGAATGTACCCTACGAGCAACTAAGAGATATGGAAGAAATTAACCCCGATTTCTCTTCGACAGACGTAGTACTGGTGGTTGGTGCGAATGATGTGGTAAACCCAGCTGCACGGCACGACAAATCAAGCCCGATTTATGGTATGCCGATTTTGGATGCCGACAAAGCCAAGACAGTAATTGTGATGAAACGCGGTATGAACCCGGGCTATGCGGGTATTGAGAATGAGCTTTTCTTCTATCCTAATAACTATATGTTATTTGGAGATGCGAAGAAATCTATCGAGAAGCTGATAGAGGCGATCGGGGCATTGTAATACTTGCAGAAATATTTACGTAACATATACTTCTTTAGAAGTGTATGTTACTATCTGAATATTTATAAATCAATAATCCAAGAAATTTATGATAAATCAACAAATAGGACTCACCAACATACAGTTGGAATTGCTTAAACTGTATGGAAATAATATTTCAGACACACAACTTTTTGAAATTAGGAAGTTGTTAGCTGATTATTTTGCCCAAAAAGGAACTGAAGCTATGGATAGTATATGGGAAAATCAAAATTTAACGGAAGAAGATATGAAACGTTGGATAAATGAGCATAACCGATATGAAGGTAGTAATTGACATGAATATTTTCATAATGATTTTTTTTGCAAGGTTAACTAAAAAGTAACTAGTAGTTTGTTTGTTTTTTATAAGTTTTTTTGAAAAATATGAAGAAAATTTTTGTAGTTATTATAGCAGTTGTATTGAGCAGCTGTGCTTCAAAAGAATCCAAAGAGTTCAAATTGATTGATGATCAGGCAGCATTAGTAAGAATTGTGGTTGCTACACCCGAAGATTTCGCAACAACAGAAAGTAATATTGAGAAACTAAGAGCATTAGCAACTAGTTTCAACGGAAAGGATTATGTTGAGAAAAAAATAGTTGAGCTACGGCAGCAGATAGAGCATAAAGCAGTTCCACTTATTAATGATTTTTGGAATGCAAATTTTGATAAGGAAGCACCCATTATAGCTGTTAAGGAAGCTATAACAAATGAATATAAGAGACAGAACAAAGAAGTTACATTCCTATCATCGAACTATATAGATGCAGAAACTAAATTCTCAGAGAGGGACAGAAAACGAACAACAGACTACAATTTTTTAGTAACGATTAGGGAAAATACAGGTATTTTTCAATCGGATAAGTTTTATTCAGTGAAAGCTCTTTGTTCCGCAAATTATGTAATGGGTGATGGTGGAATACATTATAATGGTAAGATTAATTCTATAACACAAACGCGATAAGAGACCTTTCATCCCCATAACTATTATAAGAAGGAAAGTTGGTTGTAACAACCGACTTGACCTAAAAGCCCTATAAGGGCGACCTGTTTGAAGAAAATATATGTTACACGATAAAGCTCCATCGGAGCGACCTGTATCGTGCAAGCATGAAACATAACAGGCCGCTCCGATGGAGCTTTATAGGTTTATGAGAACCAATTCTACAAACAGGCCGCTCCGATGGAGCTTATTAATTTCCAGTCCCGGCAGTTGTTACAACTGCTCTTCTAAGCATGGTGATAGAAAGAATGTCAGTTGTAACAACCGACATGACCTAAATAAAAGTAATAGTATCGTCATTATATTTCTCAATACCTCCCGCCAACTTGCCTAATCTTACCATGTGCGGAAATAATCTCCGGCAACCTAAATGGACGGGAAGTAGTCCCTGTCGTATCTGTGAGTGTCTTCAAAAAGGAAATCAAAGCACTTTTTTCCTTTTCGGTTAAGTTGAGCTTATCCGGCGGGAGTGTTTGATTCTGAAGATGAATTCCTATCCCTTCGCCACCACCTCGATTATAAAAATCAATTACCTGTTCAAGAGTCTTATATACTCCATTGTGCATATACGGAGCTGTAAGAGCAATATTCCTAAGTGTAGGTGTTTTGAATGCAAATTTCTCAATTTCCGCATTATTCAGTGTAAATTTACCCACATCAGGATCAATTGCTGTATTAATAGTATCCGACTTAGACGGTACTCCTATAACCTCTGCTTCCGTTTCGGTAAAATGTGGCGGCACAGTGCCATTAAAGAACGGCATAAAATGACAAGTGGCACATTTCGCTTTGCCTGAAAATAGATTAAAACCTTGTTTTGCTTCACTACTTATTGCTGCTGCGTCACCTTTCATAAAACGGTCGAAAGGTGCATTCATAGGCGTTAATGAGCGCACAAACGATGCGAGCGCAACTCGTATATTCCAATCGGTTACAGAACCATCTTTATTATTGCCAAATGCTTTTCTAAATAGCTCTAAATACTCCTCGCTATTTTTTAATTTCTCAACCACTTCTTTAAGCGAACCATGCATTTCGATTTGATTCGTAATCACTCCTGTGGCTTGGTCTTCGAGATACATTACATGTTGGTCATAAAAAGCAGAATTTTGCATCCCTGCAAACAACATTGTCGGTGCATTCCTTAGCTTTCCTTCACTCCCGTTCATAGTTCTGCTTGTAGGTAATCCATCGGTAAAACCACGCTCAGGTTGATGACAACTTGCACACGAACGGTCAGTATTTTTGGATAGTATCGGATCGAAAAAAAGTAGTTTTCCAAGCTCTATTTTTTCTTTGGTCAGAGGGCGTGCATAATTTGGAGCAAAGAAATTTACATCCCATGAACCAATCTCAAAAAGAGAATTTGTTTGAGCAGACAATGCCCGTAAATCTTTTTTATACTGAATATTTAAGGAGCTCTGAACAGAATGCAGAGATTTTAGAAGCGGTGTAATGTAGGCTGTTATAAAATCCACTCTATCAAATTCATCAAAACTTTGTGCTTGTTTTAGGAATAATTGAGTGCGCGTGAATCCATGATTAATCTCTGTAAATGCTGTTAGTCCTTTGTTTGGAGCATACAGTTCTATTGTCTTTTGTATCTCTTCGAGCGAAACAGCAGATTCTTCAAGTGAATAGGAAGCAATAGGTGAATCAAATCCTACAATCCCCAAGGTGGTAATTCTGACAATCTGCAATTTCAACGCATCAAAAACATGGCTATCCGTAAGTTCTATAGTCTCAGATACTTTCCGCAATCTTTGAGCGTTGGAAACAAGCATTGCGATTTGATGCCTTAATTCCGACTGCCGGGCAGTATCAATATGTGGGAACATCAATTCCTCAACTACTTGAAATCCTTCGGGAGGAATAATTTTAGTGGGGTCTTCTTCCTCCACTTTGTCAATTGCAGCCCCATTTAACGAACAGGCTGTGGCAGGATTATAATACTCTGCAAAATGCTCGACACGCTTATATGCCCCCCTTGCCTTTAAAAAAAACTGCTGGAGAGTTAACTCCTGTTGACCTTCATTATATGCCCGTTGGAGTGTTGTAACTGCTGAATCTAACATAATTGCATTATGAACATAACGTTTTTTTACTTTTGACAGTGGGGATTCTTGCTCGGGTTTCTTTTCGGAACAAGAACATAAAGACAAACAAATAAGCACAATAAAGAGTTTGATATGATTCATGACAAGAGGTGTAAAGTTTGAATAAAAAAGCGCGAAAACTTTATGGTAAAGTCCCGCGCTGTAATTTTATAAAAAAAGATGATGGAATAAACCACTCCATTCATGCCACAACCTGTTATCGAGCAAGACCTTTGAGAATAATCACTTGACTTGCTTGCCATTCAGATGCCCTTTTTGTACCTTTGTCAACACCCTTATATTTAGTACCTACCCATGTATGTGGCTGGATTGCCAAAGCAAATGTGTTCGGAATTCCAATCACATCCGAAATATCTACCATGCCACCGTATTCCCATGAACCTTTCGACGACAGTTCAGGAGTACCTGTTGTTGCATTACAGTTATAAATGTCTTTATCTGCTGCATCACGATGGTGGTCAAGTTCAAAAACGACTTTCACTTCTTTGGTAGCCAAATTATATTGATAAATATACGCATCATGTGTTTCGTCCTTATAACCGTTTGCATCTTCTTGTACATACACATAATTTGAGGTAACACATATATTATCGGGATTTTGAAATTTTTGAGCCGGTCCGGTTCTATCATCACCATCCATAATTACTTCAAGTTTACCTGCGAGCGGATTGGTTGCATCTAAATTCAAATGATAAACACGTCCATATTTCGTGCGTGATTTATCTGCATTTGCACTCACATAGTCCTGACCTGTTACTGTAAAATACACATCACGACCATTACTGCCTTTGCGATAATCTATATCTTCCACACGACCAAATTTTATTGCCTTGTTTACATCTACTAACGCATTGATTTCTTTACCCGTAAGAGTTGATTGATTATCTATTTTTACAAACTCCACATCATACATTGTTCCGACCGACATATCTGTTTCTTTTTGATTTTGATCTTTGCGACGTAACATATATAATGTACCCCCTGATAGATCACCAACAGTATTGCTTACATAGAGCGCAACCTGTCCGCCACTTACACCTGAATCATCATCGGTAATTACAATAACAGTTTTGCCGGAATAGGCGGTTTTAGGAAGAGGGAGGGCATTTTCTGCACTCCAACGCCCGAAGGCAGGAAGTTCGCGGGACATTGATGCATTGGATGAAGGATCGAAAGGGTTTATTGCATGAGTGCGGGATTCTTCACCACTCTCGCCGCATGTAAGAAACATAGGACCGAAACCATGCTCTTCAGGTGTTACCATTGTGGCAGAACATAATCGCCATACTCCTCCGTCTGAATTGAGGATATACTCGCCTTTGATCGGTTTTAAAGTTTTATCAAAGGTTATGCGGGATACTGAAAAATTATCCTCTTGATTTACAAGCATTGTAAATCCACCATCGTTATTTTTAAGCCAGCCCATACCATCAGCCGAACCTCCGAAAGTATAGGTTGGGGAGTCAGTTAATTTGTCATCGCTCCCGATAAGAGAGAAGACTTCGACTGATTCAAAACCGGGCATTTTTTTAACCAATGCCGGGGTTGTCGAATAGTTTTTCAACTCAACTGTTGGAGTTGAAGGTGTGGATGTCTCATCCTTACATCCGTTTACACCAAGAGCCACTACTGCCAAAGAAGCAATCAAGGTAGAATATTTAAACATAATTTTCTCTCAAAAAAGTAAAAAAATACTAATTATGAGAGCAAAATTACGATTTGGACATTACCTCTGTTTTACGGCATTAATAACAACGTATTACTAAATATTATTTAATTATTATGCGTTTTACCTTGTCATAACAATACTTCTTCTGTATGAGAACACAATAAGCCGTTAACTTCCCCTTAATCAATTGATAAGTGAGTGTTAGCAGCTGAAATTCTGATAGTGAATTCTATTTTTCTATTATTTACACTTCGTATCCTAAATTAGGACTTAACCACCGTTCTGTTTCATTAATTGTCATTCCCTTACGACGCGCATAGTCTTCCACTTGGTCACGACCAATTTTTCCAACAGGAAAATACTTAGAAGCAGGATGGGCAAAATACCAACCGCTTACAGCCGCTGCTGGATACATCGCATAATTTTCGGTAAGTGTAATTCCTGTATTTTTCTCAACGTCTAGTAGAGCAAAAAGTGTTTTCTTTTCAGTATGGTCAGGGCACGCCGGATAACCCGGTGCAGGACGTATGCCTTGATACTGCTCCTCTATTAACCCCTGATTACTCAATGTTTCATCAGCTGCATATCCCCAAAGTTCTGTTCTCACTATAAAATGCAACCATTCTGCAGCGGCTTCTGCAAGACGGTCTGCGATTGCCTTCGCCATGATCGCACTATAATCATCGTGGTCTTTTTCATATTCTTTTACAATACATTCCAATCCGATTCCGGCAGTAACTGCGAATGCTCCTATATAATCTTCTCCGGCTTCTTTGGGTGCGATAAAATCAGATAGACACAGATTAGGTGTCCCAGGTGATTTTTGAGATTGCTGACGTAAGAAATAGAGCATCACTGTTCCATTTTCAGTAATTAACTCCACATCATCATCTCCCATACGGTTTGCAGGGAATATCCCGCAAACACCTTTGGCAGTGAGTGATTTATTTTGAATAATCTTGTCTAAGATAATATTTGCATCGTTGAATATGCGTTTTGCTTCCTCTCCGACAGTTGTATCATTGAAGATTGCAGGATACTTACCACGCAGTTCCCAAGACATGAAGAATGGAGTCCAGTCGATGAATTCACGGAGTGTTACGAGCGGGATGTCGTTGAATACTGTTATGCCGAGTTTGTTTGGTTTCATTTTTTAACGCAAAAGTCGCTAAAGAGCGCAAAAGGTCGCTATTATATATAATTATAGGTTGTTGACAATTCGTTTAATTCCATCTTTTACAAGCTGGTTGCCAAAGTTAATTATTAGACCAAGTTTAATTCCTGATAATCGTAAGTATGTAAGAGTTTGTGCTTCATAAATCGGATTATGTTTTTCAGTAGCTTTACATTCAACAATTACTTTTCCACCAACTAAAACATCAATCTTAAGTGGAGTAGCAAGTAATTGTCCTTTATAGAAAATCGGTACAGACTTCTGACGTTCTACATTTAGCCCTCGCAAAATGAGTTCTTGACATAAAGCTTCTTCATAGACACTTTCAAGCAATCCCGGGCCACAAAGGATGCGATGAACCTCAATGGCAGACTCATAAATAACACGACTGATCTCATTTTCGTTCATTACGTACCTTTTGCGAACTCTTGCGTCTTTTGCGTTAAAAACAACTCCAGCTTATTGCGCCGCGCAGCATCAATAGTCAGCAAATTCTTCTCCACAGAACGGTTTGCATAATCCATCCGCACCTTATCATATTCTTTCTTGAACTGCTCACCAAAACTGTCTTTCGTTTCTGGGCTGATAAGACTTCCAGCCACAGGAACTGCACGGGAAGCATCCAACACATGAATAACAGTTCCGGTATATTGCGGCGCAATCTTAACTGCCGTATGAACTCGGGAAGTAGTAGCCCCGCCGATAAGCAAAGGTTTGATGAATTTCAACCGTTCCATTTCTTTGGCAACATGAACCATTTCATCAAGTGAGGGGGTAATTAACCCTGAAAGCCCTATAATATCAACATTTTCGGCAATAGCTGTTTGCAGAATTCTTTCAGCAGAAACCATTACTCCCATGTCAATTACACGGTAATTATTACAGCCGAGTACCACACCTACGATATTTTTTCCAATATCATGCACATCCCCTTTGACAGTTGCCAAAAGGACAGTACCGTTGTTTTTACTTTCATCACCAATCAACGCTTTCTCTGCCTCCATAAATGGCATCAGATATGCCACTGCTTTTTTCATAACACGAGCAGATTTTACCACTTGAGGTAGGAACATTTTACCTGCACCGAACAAATCACCCACCACACTCATTCCGTCCATCAATGGACCTTCAATTACATGGAGAGGGCGGTCATATAATAGCCGCGCTTCTTCAGTATCAATATCAATAAACTCCGTAATTCCTTTTACAAGAGAGTGTTTGAGACGCTCTTGAACTGAATCGTTCCGCCATGCTTCTGCTTCTTTGGCAGTAACAGCAGTTTTACCTTTAGCTTTTAGGTGTTCTGCGTATTCCACTAAGCGTTCGGTAGAATCCTGGCGACGGTTCAAAATCACATCCTCCACAAGCTCCAAAAGGTCTTTAGGAATTTCATCGTAAATATCAATCTGTCCTGCATTCACAATCCCCATGTCCATCCCAACCTGAATTGCATGATACAGAAACGCTGAGTGCATTGCACGGCGCACGGGTTCATTCCCGCGGAATGAAAACGAAAGATTACTTACACCGCCAGATACCTTTGCTCCGGGGAGATTTTGCTTAATCCAGCGTGTAGCATTGATAAAATCCACACCATAATTATTATGCTCTTCAAGTCCGGTTGCAATTGCAAAGATATTTGGATCAAAAATAATATCCTGTGGTGCAAAGCCTACATTATCTATAAGGATGTGGTATGCGCGTTCACAAATTTTGGTTTTTCGCTCGAATGTATCTGCCTGACCTTGCTCATCGAATGCCATAACGATTGCTGCTGCACCATATTCAAGTACTTTTCGTGCTTGTTCAAGGAACTTGTCTTCGCCTTCTTTGAGTGAGATGGAATTAACAATTGATTTGCCCTGTACACACTGTAAACCGGCTTCAATAACACTCCATTTGGATGAATCAATCATAATCGGTACTTTGGCAATATCCGGCTCTGAAGCAATCAGATTAAGAAACTTTACCATTGCTGCTTCGGAATCCAACATACCTTCGTCCATATTGACATCTATTATCTGTGCGCCGCTCTCCACTTGCTGACGTGCAACTGTAAGTGCCTCTTCGTAATTATTTTCTTTGATGAGTTTTGCAAACTTGGCTGAACCGGTCACATTTGTACGTTCGCCGATATTGACAAAATTCGTTTCAGGACGGATTTCAAACGGTTCTAACCCCGAAAGACGCATGAGCGGGTCTCTTTCAGGAATTTCTCGTGGTTTGAATTTCTTTACTTTTTCAGCAATTGCTGCAATGTGTTCAGGGGTTGAACCGCAGCATCCGCCAACAAAATTCACGAATCCCGCCTCAGCGAATTCACTGATAATACTCGACATTATCTCAGGGCTTTGGTCATACCCACCCATTTCATTGGGAAGCCCGGCATTGGGATATACACTTACAAGGCAAGTTGCTACTCTACTTAATTCTTCCACAAACGGACGCATCTGTTCTGCACCCAAAGAGCAGTTCAAACCAACTGAAAGTAAGTTCGGACAATGGACCACTGAATTCCAAAATGCTTCGGTAGTCTGACCTGATAATGTACGCCCTGACATATCAACGATTGTACCCGAAATCATTACAGGAAGCTGCTTACCGTTGTTATGAAAATACTCGGAGACTGCATAGATT
>JACPWH010000207.1 GCA_016197185.1 Ignavibacteriota bacterium | reverse complement strand
GTAAATAAATTAAATTTTAACCCATTTAAACACTCACCCAATGAATATAATCCCAAATTCTAACTCGCAACATAAATCTCTAAATTAACCGAATTTTATAAGCGTAAAAATAATAATAATTTGCGGGGCTTTTCTCGAAGGATATAGTTACAATTTAAACATTTTAACTAGATTTAATTTTAATACTTTGTATGAATTGTTTTTGCTATACTTTAAGGTTATTGTAAGGCTTTAAGGTTGATTATTAATAAAGGTAATTAACACTTATTGCTTATTGATATTTACAGTTTTACAGTATATACTGGAAACAAAAGAGGATAATAAAAATTGACATTTAATTAATAAGGCATGAACAAGCATAAATTGGGTAGACCAAATGTAGTTTTAAGTCTAAATGCAATTTTTTCGATAAAATTAGTTTAGTGTCCTAATTAAATTTTAAAATAAGCTTAACTAAAAAATTCAGGTCTATAAGATAAAAAAGCTTATTATTAACTTAAAAGTTAATAGGATATTTCGGCGGATTTTACAGCAATCGACATTATATTTTTAATTTTTAACAGTTAACTTTTAATTTAACTTTTTTTAATGTAAAATACAGTGCAGGAACCATGAATTCTTATGAATTCATTTATGAAAATTTCGCCAAATGAAATCATATGAATTCATGGATGGTTCCTAGAGTGCAATGTCCGCGGCACTGTATAAATATTTTATTTAACTTTAATGTGTTTTATTCAAATTAATAATTTAAAAGGCAATTGTACTAAACAGTAACCCTTTCTAGCCTTCTCTTTAACTTATTTTATTTTTTCTTACAACATTCTTCTTAAATCTATTTCTATATTATAATTGTGTTTTGTGAGAAACCGTTGTCATAACCAATATTTCCTTCTAATTTTAACCTTTAATAATTTAATTCAACTTAATATTTTATCAAATAAACTGTATTAGACTACTATATTGTTTTTTTTTACAAATTTAAATTTCAACTTACCTTAAATCTATTGATTACAAGTTAATTGAGTACTATTTACTTTATATTTATATTTTAAATTGAATTATACTTTTATTTTATTTCACCGAATGCTGCTTACCTGTAATCAAAACACCATAAATAAGTGGAATGCCAAACAGTAGATTCAAGCCGATTGCAGTTCCGATAACTTCTGCCAAATCACAAGCCGCAATTGCAATTTCCGCAAGTACCCAAAGAGCTAACGCTACAGGTCGTGGATAAGAATCCCTGCACGCTTGAGCCAAATCCTTCCCGCTCACAATGCCAAGCCGGGCTGAAAGAGTTTGTAATAGCACTGCCATCAGATTGGACATAATAAGCACCCAAATCAACTGATAACCAAACCGTGAACCGCCTTCCATGTCCGTCGCCCAATTACCCGGGTCCATATAGCCCACACTTATAAGATATGCAGGACCAAAGAATGCCAATATCTTCTTCCAGCCGCGCACCCCCAAAGGGATATTCACTGTACGGTGAACTTCTGAAAGTGATGTACGTGATTCTCTCATAGATTATAGTAAGTGTTGGATAACGTGACTGAAAAAGAAAAAGTTAATTTGCAGTTTTACCCGGTTTTGAAATTCAAATTTTGAGAACGCAAATTACGACCTCAAAATCCCTGCTCTGTCAAATACAACAACCGGTGTAACTGCAATATAATTTATAGTTTGTCTTTTTAAATTCTTTTTGACAGTTCAATTCTAATCTCACCTCAGCGCATCTTCAAGCGCAGTCTTTACATCCGTCTTTTCATCGCGATACTTCACAATAAGCGGAGTAGATACAGAAAGTCCGTGAGCTTTGCCATATTCTGAAGTAATTGCCCTTGCACCGGGTATCACAACAGCATTTTCAGGAATTTCAAGAGGAAAATCAGGTTGAGAACGTAATATTTTTTCATTGACAAGGTCATATACTGCAGTAGAGGCGTTCAGAATAACTCCTGAACCAAGAACTGCCCTTTTGCGAACAATCACACCTTCATACACCCCGCAATTTCCGCCTACCATCACATCATCTTCGATAATAACAGGTCTGGCTCCCGCAGGTTCGAGTACTCCCCCGATTTGCGCTGCGGCACTCAAGTGTACCCTTTTGCCGATTTGCGCGCACGTTCCTACCAAAGCATGAGAATCTACCATCGTCCCTTCGTCGATATATGCGCCGATATTAATATAACAAGGCGGCATACAAATCACACCGCGAGATACATAACATCCTGTTCTGATTGCAGAACCACCCGGCACGATTCTCACCCCGTCGGCAAGTCCCATCGGACGTAATCCGATAGTATGTTTATCAAAAAACGGGAAGCCCCCTTGAGAAACATCCTTCATGTTTCCTGCTCGAAAACAAAGCAATATTCCTTGCTTTACCCATGAATTCACCTGCCAATTTCCATTGCCATCCGGTGAAGCTGAACGAATCTCACCAAGATTAAGTGCTGAAAGAAATTCCGTGAGTAAATCTTGAATTGAAGCAGATTGTAATTCTTCTGCCGTAAGCGAGAGTGCTGAGGTAATACGATCAACAAGCATAATTTTATTTTCCTGAAAAAGCGAAGTTAAGAATTTTATAAATAAGTCGTGCAGTTGTAAGATTCGGATGTGAAAGATTATCCATCGGAGCAAGTTCCACTACATCAAATCCGACGATTTTTTTTCCGGCTGCAATAAGCTCACGGAATACATCAAGAGTTTCAGAATATAGGAAGCCGTCAGGTTCAGGCGTTCCGGTTGCAGGCATCATTGCAGGGTCGAAATAATCTACATCAAAGGTTACATATACTTCCTCACCCAGAGTTTTCACTACTTTTTTCTGCCAATTGCTACCATGTTTTCCTCTTCTGATGGCTGAAGCATAGTACGTATTGATTTTTTTTTTCTTTATAAAATCGGCTTCTTCCTTGCATTGCGCTCTTATTCCCACCTGTGTAATCCTCTCGGTTGGAAAAAACTCTGCTACTCTCGCCATAAATGATGCGTGAGAATATTTACTGTTCTCGTATTCGTCTCTCAAGTCGGAATGAGCGTCAAAATGGAGGATGCTCATGTTCGGATACTTCTCGAAATGAGCTTTTATGGGAGCTGTCGAAATCGAATGCTCTCCTCCAAGTGTCACTACAAATTTATCCATTTTGAGCAATTCAGCCACTTGATCATAAATCATATCAAGAGCTTCAACACCATGTTTTTTTTCGAATTTAATAGGTTTTACCGCAGCAATTCCTATATCAAAACATAACTCACGATCAAATTCATCGTCATAAAATTCGACATAGGCACTTGCACCTAAAATTTCTTTTGGAGCATATTTTGTCCCTCCCCCATAGCTAACAGTATGTTCATAAGGTGCGGAAACAATCGCTACCTGAGAATTCTCAATTAAGGAGTATTTTTCTTCAATTGCTAAAAAATTTTTTGTAGTATCGAGAACTTTCATCAAATTACCTTTCTAAAAATAGAAATACCATTACAAAAAGACAAAAATACTACATTTTAGAGTTTGTTTATGTTTTTAGGTTGTGTTTGTGCGCAGAATAGTGATGCGCAGTAATATTTTAGTCATAATTTATTTCGGAATATCAGGATATGGAACATCTTTTCACTGCATCTGCGCTCATAAGTTTACTTACACTCACTACTCTCGAAATCGTTCTCGGAATCGACAATATTATTTTTGTTGCGATTTTGGTCAGTAAACTTCCTGCTTCATTGCAGGATTCTGCTCGAAAGATCGGACTGACCCTGGCACTAGTTTTGCGAATACTTCTCCTGTTGATAATTGCAAGATTGGCTCAACTTACTGTTCCATTATTTTACATTGCTCAGTATGGTTTCAGTGGACGAGAAATTATTATGTTTTGTGGCGGATTATTCCTTATTGCCAAAAGCACTTTGGAAATCCACGAGAAGCTTGAAGGTGCTTTAGAACATGAAAATCAGAACAAAAAAGTATCGTACTTTGGCAGCATTGTTCAGATAATACTCCTTGATCTTGTTTTCTCTCTTGATTCGGTAATTACTGCAATCGGTCTTGGACAAAGCATTGAAATCATGGTAGCTGCCGTTGTTATTGCAGTAGGAATAATGTTTGTTACCGCTAAAGGTGTAAGCTCATTTATTAATCGTCATCCTACAATAAAAATGCTTGCTTTATCGTTTCTGTTAATGGTTGGATTAATGTTGTTTTTAGAAGGATTCGGGATTCACATTCCAAAAGAGTTTATCTATTCAGCTATGGCTTTTTCCGTATTTGTAGAATTTCTCAATATGAGATTACGCAAAAAGACCAAGCCCGTTCATCTTAAAAGTCGTTTTGATGAAGCAAATGGTCCTATAGAAGAATAAAAAAAACCTGCCAGTTAGTATTTCACCGTAATAAATGTCATAGTATGGCTCACTAATAGTCTATATATAGATTTAGATGCTGTCATCATTAGGCAATACAAGCACATTATAGTAATAATTACAATCGCTTTAACGTTGGATGTTTGATAGACAGCGTTATTATCATTTTTCAAATCATTGTATCAGATGATTTAAAAAAAATATATATTTGGATTAATCCAAATATATATCTTATACGTTCTTATGTTTGATTTTTGAAATCTGAACATTTGTGACGAAATAATTCACATTCAAGAATATCATCAGTGTTGGAACAATGAACGTGTATCATTGAAAAACACTTTTGACATGTAAATTGTATGTAACTAAATTGTCAAAATTCTATTCTTACCTGAATCGCGAGAGTGGGATTCAACGCGACCCGGTTATTCTAAGAAAGTAACAATGTCCTCGTTAAAAAGCATAAAAAATTCATCGGGAGTGCCTACAGTTTTATTAATAGACAGCCGTCCCGTTATTCGTCAAGCTCTCAAACTTTTTCTAATTTCAGATATTGACGTGGATGTAATTGCAGTTGAAGATATTCAAGAAGCAATTGCTCTCCTTGAGAAGCAGTCTGCCAATGAATCGGAAATGGATAACGTAGATATAATTATGATTGATATGGTTTGGGCACGAAATAACATTCTGGATATTATTCAATCACTTCGTCTGGATTTTGCCGATATTCCGGTACTTGTTATCAACACAGGATATGACGATAAATTTGCATCAAGGGTAATGAAAATGGGTGCCTCCGGGTATAAATCATCCCCTTCGTCAATCGAGCAGTTTCACGAAGCTATCCAAGTGGTAATTGCAGGACGGAAATATATCAGCCCGTCGGTTACAAAGCAGATTCTTGCCGACACTTTCCAAAAGGGTGGTATGATGCCTCATGAAATTCTGTCGGACCGAGAATTTCAAACCATGAGTATGATTGCCTCAGGAAAAACGGTAGGTGAAATCAGCAAAGAATTGGTTCTGAGTGTAAAAACCATAAGTACCTATCGAACAAGAATACTCGAGAAAATGCACTTAAAAAACAATTCGGAAATCGTACAATATGCAGTTCGGAATAACCTAATTTGAGGAAAAAGTAGGAACAAGCACTACAAAAAAAACAACATTTGTCCTATTTCTCATGGAGAATATTCGTTGTATTTTTGTATCTGAAATATATATTATACTTGAAAAATATTCAGGAGCAATTGTTTAGCAACTACCTTATTTCTAAACAATCACACATTATCAGGAGTTCAGTAATACACACTATAACATTACCATGGGCGTACTTTTTATACTATTTATTTGTTTTAGTTTCTTATCACCTTCTCTATTAATTTCTTCGGAAATTGGGAATGTAAAAAAAATAACTGTACTTGAGTCAAATAACGAACGGTTGGACGATCGTTTTCAAACACTCATAATTCCTTCATCTTTGCAAGACAGTACAACACTTGCATTACGAAAATTTGTTTCCACATCTCTTTCCATAAAAGATTTAAACGATCCTGAAGTTTTTATCAAAGTGATGGAATGGGTCAGTACACGATGGAAACACAATAGTTTTAATGAGCCACCACAGAATGCGAGTTCATTAGATATATTGATGATGGCACAAAAGGGAACCGAATTTCGATGTTTGGAATATGGAAAAGTAGTTTCCGATGTTTTGCTTTCATACGGTTATATTTCACGTATCATTGGTATGAATTCCAAAGATATTGCTTATGGTAGTCTCGGGATGGGACATGCAGCATCGGAAGTATGGTCAAATACATTTCAGAAATGGATATTTATCGACCCTCAATTCTGTGTTTACGCCAAATATCACGGTGAATATTTGAATTATTACGATATGTATCTGCTACGCAAGCAAGGGAAATTCAAACAAATTGAGTTTGTAATTTCGGATGCATTTTTGAAAAATAACGGATTAAAAAAACAAGAAGTCATTGCTCAATATCGAAAGTTTTTAGACCCATATTTTGGGTATTTAATGTGTAATTATACTCGTTCCGGCAATGTTAGTCTTATTTCGTTATCCTTGGAAGCAACTGACCAATTTATAACAAGCCAAGGGCTAACTGCGCGCTCTGTAGTTTTTACTCAGAACCCGAGAGATATGTATTATTCTCTTAATCGTACTCTCGTAATTTTCAATTACAAGGAGCTTTCTCCTAACCTGCAACAAATTCTGAGTGATTTTAAGATTCAGAACAACGATGATTACATGAAGAATATGCACTTATTTGCTGCAAAGCCTGACTTCACACTTAATCTTCAAAACAATATGCCGTGGTTCGATCATTACGAATATAAATTCGATGAAGGTGAATGGACAACCCTCTACAAAGATGAAATAGAATGGAAAATACTTGATGGGAATGTAAAAACGCTCTATGCAAGAAGCATTAATAAAGCCGGGATTGCCGGATATCCGACAAAAATTAAAGTAGCGTACAAATGATTGTAGGAAGGAGTCTCGTTTAACTGGAGCGAGAGGTACTTGAAGAGGTTATCGTGGGAGGAACATTCTGACATTGTACCGTAAAAAGGACTGAATCACTATTCAGTCCTTTTTTTATGTATTCACTACAAATTCTAATGATGTGCTTCAAGCCAACGTTCAGCATCTATCGCTGCCATACATCCTGACCCTGCAGCGGTAACTGCTTGTCTATATACTGAATCCTGTGCATCACCACATGCAAACACACCTTCAATATTAGTATAAGTTGATTTCCCTTTTGTTACAAGGTATCCTGTTGCTTCATCCATATCGATAACATTTCTGAAAATATCAGTATTAGGTTTATGACCTATTGCAACAAAACATCCGTCAGCGGGTACTTCCCATGTTTCCCCGTTTTGAGTATTTTTTAGACGCAACCGTACTAATTTGCGAATACCATTTAATTGCACTTCGCCTATATACTCATCTACTTCAGCATTGAGGATAAATTCTATTTTAGGATTGCTTTGGCAACGTTCAAGCATTATTTTGGATGACCGGAATTCCTCTCTTCTGTGAATGATTATTACCTTTGCTTCTTCCATTGCCGTATCACCTCCGCCAACTACATAAACCACTTGATTACGGAAGAAAAAACCGTCGCAGGTTGCACAAGCGGAAACACCGTACCCCATATACTCCTGCTCCCCTGTCGAGCCCAAAAGTTTTGCCTGTGCACCTGTAGAAATTATTACTGCATCAGCTGTGTATTCGGTGCCACGCTCGGAAACCATCTTAAATGGACGCTCAGAAAAATCTACTTTTTCGATTGTTTCAAAAATTGAAACAGAACCGAAACGTTGTGCTTGTTTGCGGAATACTTCCATCATCTCAGGACCCATTATTCCATGTTCGAACCCGGGATAATTTTCTACTTCAGTTGTGATTGTAAGCTGCCCGCCCGGTTGTGTCCCCTCAAAAACAGCCACTTGCAGCCTCGCTCTGGAAGCATATAAGGCTGCGGTGAATCCCGCAGGACCTGAACCGATAATAATAACTTGATAATGATTTGCCATAAAATTACAATTAGAAAAGATTGAAATAAGTACCAAAACACCTCTTATCAGGTACAAAATAACGTATTATAAGATTCTAAAAAAATATAACATGCTATGATAACTGTTTTATGCCACCGCAGACGTAAGAGTATTATCGCTATTGATAAAAAGCATTTGTGTAAGTCAGATAAAAATCAGTATTTTTGATTATAAAAAATACCATCCGGTGATTTCTAATTTTTTTTTGGGAGAAATTATGACCACGTTAACAATTAACGGACAGCAAAAAACGCTCGATGTCCCACCCGATATGCCCTTACTTTGGGCTTTGAGGGATATTCTCGGGTTAACCGGAACCAAATATGGTTGTGGTGTAGGTGTTTGCGGAGCATGTACTGTCTTAGTTGACAACAGCACTGCTGCACGTTCTTGTCTTACAACCGTTGCGGAAATGGAAGGCAAGAGCATTACGACAATCGAAGGGCTAAGCACAGACAATTCTCATCCACTCCAAAAAGCATGGATAGAATTAGGTGTACCCCAATGTGGCTACTGTCAGGCAGGGCAAATAATGAATGCAACCGCTCTCCTTATTAAAACTCCAAAACCAACGGACGAGGATATAAATCTTTGGATGAAAGATGATATATGCAGATGCGGTACGTATCAAAGAATAAGAGCGGCTATACATCAAGCAGCCGGACAGTAAGATACAACATAGATTTGAAATTAATTCATCAATAAAATTCAATAAAAAAATGGAATCTATATCTGAAGATCATGATTCTTCCCGAAGGAGTTTCCTTTTGGGCATGGCAGCAACAGGAGCGTTAGCTTTTTCTACATTTTCAAATGCCACAGGAGAATTAATGATACCTGAACCCTCAGTAAGTTTTGAACCAAATACTTGGGTTAAAATTGACCCTGACGGTACGACAACCATTACCGTTGCAAAATCAGAAATGGGACAAGGAGTTCGTACTTCACTTGCAATGATAATCGCTGAAGAAATGGATGCAGACTGGTCAAAAGTAAAAGTACGTCAAGCCCGCCCTGATACCGGAAACGGTGGTTTATTTACAGGAGGTAGCGGTAGTGTAATATGGAGTTACGATATGCTCCGTAAAGCAGGGGCAACCGTAAAGGCAATGCTGATTTCGGCAGCTGCAAAAAAATGGAATGTAGCGGAATCAAACTGTATGGCAAGCAGTGGAGTAATTTCCGAAAAAAATGGTTCAAGAAAGATCTTATACGGCGAATTAACTGACGATGCTGCAAAAATTAGCGTTCCATCTAATCCATCCCTAAAAAGTACCGGTGACTTTAAACTCATCGGAACACCAAAACCTCATATTGACAATCCTGATGTCGTCTCCGGGAAAGCAAAATATGGACTTGATGTTCGGATTCCCGGAATGAAATTCGCCGTAATGGTTCGTATGCCAGCTTATGGAGCATCAATCAGTAGTTTTGATGCAACGGAAACATTAAAATTACCCGGAATTCTCAAAGCCGAAAATGTACAAGGGGTAGGGCTTGTTGTTCTCGCTGATAATACTTACGCTGCGCTAAAGGGACGCGAAGCATTAAAAATTGAATGGAATATGGGGAGCAATGCAACTCTGAACAGTGCAAAAATTAGCGAACAAATGAAAAGTGGAATTGGAACAGTTGCCGATGTTCCTGCAAGTTCAGCAAAAAAAATCGAAGCTCATTATGAACTTCCGTATTTAGCCCATGCAACAATGGAAGTAATGAATTGTGTAGCTGATATTCGCCAATCAAGTGCAGAAATATGGTGTCCTACTCAAGTTGGCGATGACATTCGCAATGCTGTTGCGAATGTGACGGGACTTTCGGCAAACTCCATTACCGTTAACACAACTCTTCTCGGCGGGGGATTCGGTCGCCGATTGAATACTGATTATGCTTCAATTGCCGCACGTATTTCCAAAGCATTTAAAGTACCCGTATTATTTATGTTTTCGCGTCAGGATGATATGAGAGGAGATGCTTACCGTCCGGCAAGTTACCATATATGCAAGGGCGGGTTGGATTCGACCGGAAAAGTAACCGGATGGGTTCACAAAACAGTTAATGGAGAAGCAAGTAATCCGCCATATCAAATTCAATCGCCAAATTCAAATTCTACTTCAGTCGGTTTACCAATTCCAACAGGTGCTTGGAGGTCTGTGGGGCACACATCGTCAATATTTGTAAACGAATGTTTCATTGATGAACTTGCTGTAGCCGCAGGAAAAGATCCGTTTGAATTTCGACATAATCTACTTCCTAATGGAAAATTAAAGACAGTTCTTGAAAAAGTTGCAGAACTTGCCGAGTGGACAAAACCTTTGCCCAAAGGTTGGGGTCGAGGTATTGCGTGTACTGATGCTTATTCTGCTATTGCTCATGTAGTTGAAGTTTCTGTTTCAAATGCAGGTATTCTGAAAGTGGAGCGTATAGTTGCAGTTGTAGATTGCGGTATTGCAATTAACCCAATGGGAGTAGAAGCACAAATTCAGGGTGCCTCTGTGGACGCTCTTTCAACTGCGTTGAAATCTGAAATCACTATCGAAAACGGTGGAGTAAAGCAAAGTACTTTCCGTGATTTTGAATGGCTTCGAATGAATGAAATGCCAAAAGTAGAGGTGCATATTATACCGAGCACAGCTTCTCCAAACGGTATGGGCGAGGCAGGTTTCCCTTCGGTTTCACCTGCATTGTGCAATGCGATTTTCAATGCGACAGGTATAAGGGTTCGCACATTACCAATTCAGAAGACTTCCCTTGCAGCAGTTGATGATCCTGAAATTAATAATAATATTGGAGAGATAAATGTATTCCCGAGTCCTTTTACCTCTTTTTTCAAAGTTGAAGGACAATTGAATACCGCCTCATCAGGTGAAGTTTTAATTTCAATTCAGAATTTACTTGGCTCTACACTCCTTGAAACGAGTGCACCATTTACAAACAACGGTAAGTTCTCACAAGAGATAAACTTCTCACCTGCTTCCGCCGGTGTGTATTTTCTTACTGTAAAAAGTGGGAGTGCTCTTATTATGCGGAAGATTGTGAAAGAGTGAACTAAAATTTATCATTAATGTTTTTCTCATTTATGGAGCATAATTATGAACGCTCTACGAAGTATAGATATCCAATCACAAAATAGACGCAGTTTTCTCTTTACGATGGCAGCAACAGGTGCGGGAGTAATTCTTTCATCTCTAACTGCCAAAAGTGAATCCTTGTGGATGTCCCCGAAAGAAATGGCAGAAAGCTTCGAACCAAATGTTTGGGTTAAGGTTGACCCGGACGGAACAACTACTATCACTGTTGCAAAATCTGAAATGGGGCAGGGAGTTCGAACATCGCTTGCTATGATAGTTGCTGAAGAAATGGATGCCGATTGGACGAAAGTAAGAATTCGACAAGCCCGACCGGATACTGGAAACGGTGGTCTTGGAACAGGCGGAAGCGGAAGTGTTTCCGGAAGTTATACCACACTTCGCAGAGCAGGTGCAACAGTAAGAGCAATGTTCATCTCAGCTGCTGCAAAAAAATGGGGGATCGCAGAAACAAACTGCACTGCAAGCAATGGTATCATATCCGAGAAAAACAGTACTCGAACACTTACTTACGGAGAATTAACAGATGATGCAGCAAAAATCACAGTGCCAGCCAATCCAACCCTAAAAAAAACAACGGACTTCAAGCTCATCGGGACACCCAAGCCTCATATTGATAATCCTGATATTGTCTGCGGGAAAGCAAAATACGGACTTGATGTACGGATTCCCGGAATGAAATTCGCCGTGATGGTGCGTATGCCTGCTTATGGAGCATCAATCAGAAGTTTTGATGCATCGGAAACACTAAAATTCCCCGGGGTTCTCAAAGCCGAAAATGTATCAGGTGTAGGACTTGTTGTTCTTGCTGATAATACTTATGCAGCTCTTAAAGGGCGGGAACTTCTGAAAATTGTATGGAATATGGGGAATAATTCCAATCTGCAAAGTATATCCATTACCAATCAAATGAGAAGCGGAATCGGTGCTGTTAATGACGTTCCTGCAAGTTCTGCAACAAAAATTGAAGCACATTATGAACTTCCATATCTTGCCCACGCCACTATGGAACCAATGAATTGCGTTGCAGATGTTCGTGATTCGAGTGCTGAGATTTGGTGTCCGACACAAAGCGGCGATTCAATCCGTTCAGGTGTAGCGAATGCCACCGGACTTTCTGCAAATACTATCATAGTCAACACCACTCTTCTCGGTGGTGGCTTTGGAAGGCGCAGTAACAATGACTATGCATCGTATGCAGCGCGGATTTCAAAAGCATTCAAGATTCCCGTATTATTTATGTTTTCTCGTCAAGATGATATGCGAGGTGATACTTACCGTCCGGCAAGTTATCATATTTGTAAAGGCGGCTTGGATACATCGGGAAAAGTGACCGGATGGGTTCATAGAACTGCTAATGGTGAGGCGAGTAATCCTCCATATCAGATTCAATCGCCGTCATCAGATTCCACTTCAGTCGGATTTCCAATCCCGATGGTATGGGCGAGGCTGGTTTTCCTTCTGTTTCACCTGCATTGTGCAATGCAATCTTCAATGCAACCGGTAAAAGAGTTAGATCTCTACCTATCCAAAAAACTTCACTTGCATCAGTAGAAATGCCCGAAATTAATACTAATCATGGAGAGATGAATGTATTCCCAAGTCCATTTACATCTTCATTTAAAGTGGAGGGGCAATTGAATATCCCTGCTTCGGATGAGATTTCAATTTCTATTCAAAATTTGCTTGGTTCTACACTCCTTGAAACGAGTACCCCTCTTACTAATGACGGCAAGTTTTCACAGGAGATTAACTTCTCCCCTGCTTCTGCTGGGGTGTATTTTCTTACGGTTAGGAGCGGGAATGCTGTTATGTTGAGGAAGATTGTGAAGGAGTAAGGAGTATTTTCCCGCATAGCATTATCTTTCTTCTCTGCTTTCTAATTACAACACCCTTGTTCAAGGACAAGAAAATTAAATCCTGGTTTGCAAATGACCGAAATCCAAAAAATACTAACTGCATACGACGCAATCGACTTCTCATTCAAACGGGGCGCACTTGCAACTGTCGTAAAACTCTTCGGCTCCTCGTACAGACGACCGGGGGCACGAATGATTATGACAACTGACGGACGATGGACAGGTGCAATAAGCGGTGGCTGTCTGGAGGGAGATGCCCTTCGCCGTGCCCGTGATGTAATCGTAAGCGGTAAACCTGCAGTTGTGAGATATGATACAATGGATGATGATGCAAACGAACTTGGTGTTGGCTTGGGATGCAACGGTATAATTGATGTGCTGATTGAGCCGCTTTCAGGAACGAGCGATGTATGTATTGAAGCATTACGTACTCACATACTCCCTGACGCTACAACTGTATTACCTCTTGTATTCCGTTCGGACAATCAGTATATTCCTATTGGAAAGCGTTGGCTTTATGATGGCTTACTTCTTCATGGAGACACGTCTATTATCACGGATTTGAAACTTGATTGTATTACGGCATACGAAACTAAAAAATATTCAACTCAATTATATTCAACACCATCAGGTGAAGTTGAGGTTTTTATAGAAGTAATTAAACCGCAAACACGGCTTGTAATTTTTGGAAGCGGTTATGACGCTTCTCCGGTTGCAGAACTTGCCAAAACATTAGGATGGAATGTGACAGTTACCGACGACTGTGCTGCAAAGACATTCCCCTTTAAATTCCCTTCTGCAGATCTTGTTTGCCATCTTCATACCGAGGCGATTTTGAATAATCTGACACTCAATGAGAACACTGTTTGTATTGTCATGTCACATAATTATCATTATGATTTATCGGTTGTAAAACAGCTGCTCCAAACGGAAGTCCATACTATCGGCATTCTCGGTCCTAAAAAACGTTGGCAAAAAATGCTTAATGAGCTTTCTGATGAAGGAATTGAACTTACTCAGACTGACATAGAGAAAATTTACAGTCCGATAGGGCTTGATATTGGCGCAGAAACTCCTGAAGAAATTGCAGTTTCGATTATTGCCGAAATTCAATCCATTCTCACAAAAACAACTGCTTCTTCATTGCGTGCTAAAGCAGGTACTATTCACGAACAAGAAGATGTACTTTTTGGCTGACCTATGATTTTATCCACCCTAAATTTGGGAATACTGATTCTTGCTGCCGGCGAATCGAAACGCCTTGGCAGGGCGAAACAGCTTCTTGATTGGAATGGTGAAACCCTGCTTCAAAAATCAATTTCCACGGCAGAACAACTTTCATCAAAGCATAATACAGAAATACATATAGTTCTTGGTGCAAGATGTAATGAACTTTTGCCATACATTAAGAATAAAGACATTGTAATTTGCCATAATGAACGATGGTTCACCGGTATTGGTTCTTCCATTCAATGTGGGATAAAAGAAATAGAATCAAGAGGAAAATTTGATGCTGTACTGATCATGCTCTGTGACCAACCATTCATTACAAGCGACCATTTACAAAAACTTTTAGAACAATTTTCAACGTCAGAAAAAGGAATTGTTGCCACAAGTCATTCAGGGGTAAATGGTGTTCCTGCAATATTTGATAAGAAGTATTTTACAGAAATGCTCGCACTTCAAGGAGATCAAGGTGCGAAACGGTTAATTGAGAAGTTTGATTCAGTTGTTGAATTGATTGCTTTTGATGATGCTAAAATTGATATTGATACGATGGAGGATTATATAAATGCTCAGTATCTAAGTGGGCATTGACGTTAGAAAAATGTTAACTGATAATTAAATGATCTCCGCATCTATTTTAGTGTCAAAAAACAAAAAAGTAATTTATTATAGAAGAAAATACCATTTCCGTTATCCATTAACTGATGTTACGTATAATTATTTCGATTTTATCCTTGTCAACTTCAAGTTAAAGTAAGAGTAACAGTACAAAGTCAAGGCTTCCAATAATGACTTTAATCATAGTTGCAGATGTTAATACGACTTTAAACAAAGTACCTAATAATATGACTAAGAAAATTATTACTCAAAACATTTTTCTCGGCTTCTTGAGTTGGTTAATTCCATTTGCAGTCTCATTTCTTTTTTTTAAGCCGGGTGGCGAACTTATTGTTGAATATGGTACATTTAAATCAATAATAATGGTCGTTGGCGTTATTTCCGGTTGTTACCTTCTGTTTCGTTACTTCAAGATGGTAGATAACGATTTCATTAGAAATGGGGTAATTGTGGGCTTATCATGGTTTGTCATCAACATTATGCTTGATGTAATAATCCTCGTTCCAATTATGAAAACGACTTTTATGAACTATTTTATGACCATAGGGCTTAGCTATATATCAATTCCTGTAATAAGTATTACAATCGGATATTTTCTTAATCGAAAATAAAGACACAACTGAATATGTAATTTATCAAGATATTTTTAGATCTCATCATTTTAAACTTCTTTAATTCACAGGAATTTGCAGTAATTAATAAAAATGACAAACAAAGAAATATTATCGTGGCTTCTTGAAGGTGATATATCAATCCAATACCAAGCGTACAAGGATTTATTAAATAATAACAAACAAATACTCAGGGAAAGAATTGAACATGAAGGATGGGGAGCAAAATTTCTGTCATACAGGCAACCGACTAAATATTGGGGGAGAGGTTTCTATCAACCCAAATGGACATCTACCCACTATACCCTCTTGGATTTAAAGAATCTTGCAATTTCCCCATATAATATATTAATAAAAGAAACATTAGATATTATTTTTGAGAAGGAAAAAGGTCAGGACGGCGGGATATACGCTATAGGAACTGATAAAAGAAGCGATATTTGTATAAACGGAATGATTTTGAATTATTCTTCGTATTTTAATGTAAAGGAAGCGTATTTAAACTCTGTTATTGATCTTTTGCTCAAAGAAAAAATGTCGGATGGCGGATTTAATTGTTGGTCTAATCGTAGTGGTGCTACTCATAGTTCATTACATACTACACTTTCGGTTATTGAAGGGATTCACGAATATCGAACTAACGGGTATTCGTATCGGGTGGATGAAT
>JACPWH010000206.1 GCA_016197185.1 Ignavibacteriota bacterium | reverse complement strand
TCATCTAATAATTGCCGCGCAATTTTTTCCGATTCGGAATATCGTCCGATGTCATTTAGTTCATTTATTTCTAAAAGTTTATCATGTATTTCGTGTTGTGTCATTTGACATCTCCAAAAAATATGTTTTCATCATGCCCTTGCCCTTTATATCCATTTTGCCTCTCGGGGTGAATTTCATACTTGACATGGACGAAGAAGTTGATTGTTTTTCTAATTCTTTAGCGAAATCCTCGCTTACATGAATTTTCCCGGATTCCCCGTGGCTCTCCATTCTGCTGGCAGTATTTACCGCATCACCCCATAAGTCATAAGCGAATTTACTCTCACCGATAACACCGGCAACTGCGCTGCCGGTATGAATCCCGATTCTGAAATTCAATTCAATACCCTTGATATTTTCATCGAGAAGATCAGCCGGAATAATGAAATCCTCAAGCATTTCCAATGCTGCATACGCACAACGTTCCGCATGATTTTCACATGGGTCAGGTGCACCTGCAACTGCCATATAAGCATCGCCTATAGTCTTAATTTTCTCCAAACCGTGTTTCAAACATATTGTATCAAAATGTTTGAAAACAAAAGCGAGAAGTTTGACTAAATCTTCTGCACTAAGACGGGCTGCAAGTGGAGTAAACCCTACAATATCTGCAAAAAGAACTGTAATCCGGGGAATTGTATCGGCAATGAGTTTCTGACCGGATTTCAAACGTTTTGTTATTGAAACCGGTAGAATATTATTGAGAATAGTGTCGGTAGCTTCCTGTTCTTTTCGTTGCAATTCCTGATGATGCAGATATTCAATACTTGCAGCTTTTTTTGCACTTTCCTGATTCTGGATTTCATCGCGAACAGAAATATAGTGATGTAAATGTTTGTAAGCATTGGGGAAATCTTCATTTGCTATGAATACTTCCGACAGAGCTTTGTGAATAGCAAATATCTGTGCTTTTGCATCGATTTCTTCTGCTCTTTCGAGGGCTGAGTTCAGCATTACTTTTGCATCGTCAAGTAAGCCGAAACGAATTAATAATTTTGCAAGTTCACACTGGGTATCTGCAATTTCCAAATTGGAATGATTCATTTTCCTGTACTCTAAGCTTCGGTTGAATGCAACGAAAGCTTCATCATACCGTTCGAGTGCAACTAATGCTTCACCACATCGAAAGTATGCGTATCCGAGTCCATGACGATCATTATCCTGTTCGAGTAGTGAAATAGACCGTAGATTGTGCTCATACGCCTCTGAAGGATATCCCAAATAAAGAACAGCACTTCCAATTCCCATTTCCGCCCAACCTGAATCAGACTCACTGCCTGTTTCAATATAAATTGCTTTTGCCCTTTTGTTCAATTCAAGCACTTTTTCATAATCATTCAGCAATAAATACGTATATGCTGCATTCGTCAGGTGTCCTGCAAGTTTCAGGGGGTCATCCAACTGTTCGGCTATTGCTATACATTTTGTATAATACTCAATAGAACGTCCGGCATCACCTAAATACCAATATACTGCTCCGATCGTATCAAGAGCAGTACATTCTCCGACCATATCACCAATTTCAGCACAAATTTTTTGTGCCCTTTCAGCATATTCCTTTCCTGATTGATTAGCTGAAAGGTGAACTATGGATAATAGTGCAGCTTGATTAAGAATAGATGCTACATCGGAAAGATTTCCTAATTTTTCGATAACAGGTATAGTTTGCTCAAGAAGTGTTAAATGCTCTTTTGATTTGTTGACGATTGTGTTGACATGTGACATATTTGCAATAACTCGCATGATACCGGCAGAGTTTCCAAGTTGAAGTTCGATATCTAATGATTTATCATAGCATTCTTTTGCTTCATTAAATTCTTGATTGAATACGTGAATACGCCCTATATTCATCATCGTTCGAGCAATCCCCGGCTTATCATTTAGTTGTTCAAATAGAGGAAGTGCAGTTGTGAACTTCTCCATTGCCCTGCTGTAATTCTTTGCAGTTGAGTACGACATTCCGTTATAGAGAATTGCCCATGCTTGATTTTTTAGGTCTTGGTTTTCAATGGAGATCTCAAGCAGTAAATCGGATGAGGGGAAAAGTTTCTCTGCATTTTTTCTGGAAATATAGTAAGCACACAATTGCAGAAGAGCTTCTGCTCTTTCCAAATATGTTGGCGATGAATCTACAATATCATGCAATTCATCGATGGTTTTATCGGTCACGGGAGCATCCTTTTGTGAATGTAGTGGGCTACCATTATATCAATATTCAAAGAAATATATGCAAATTATATAATGGCAACTTAATATTCTATATTCTTTGCTTTTGTTCAAGAAAATATGTTTTCATCATGCCTTTGCCTTTGAAGTCCATCTCACCACAATCAGTAAAGGTAAATTTATTTCCGGCAGAGTTCCTGAAATCCTCAGATACATGAATCTTATCTTCCTCACCATACGATTCCATTCTGCTCGCTGTATTCACCGCATCCCCCCACATATCATACGAATATTTATTTTCACCGATTATCCCTGCTACCACCGAACCCGAATGCAAACCTATACGAAATCCCAAATTTATCGGAATGCTAAATTCACGTTCAATTGAAAAATCTTCCAGCATTTCAAGGGCTGCCCTGGCAGTTCGTTCTGCGTGATTCTCGCTTGCTAACGGTGCACCGCAAACTGCCATGTATGCATCGCCTATGGTTTTGATTTTCTCCAAACAATGTTTCTTGCAAATTGAATCAAATCGGGTAAAAACGATGTCCAATAAATCGATCAGTTCACTCGCAGGAAGTTGCCTTGAAATTCCCGTAAAACCTACAATATCAACAAACAGTACACTCACGTTTTCGTGGGTATCGGCAATTTTCTTTTCGCCTTTTATCAGACGTTCTATAATAGTAGGAGGTAGAATATTTCCGAGTATATCGTCGGTGGCTTGAGAGCGGGTGCGCTCAATGGCGAGTTTCTTGTCGGTATCTTGCTTTGCAGCGGTTTTCTTTGTTTCTTCTAAATTTAACTCTCTTTCAATCTCAATGTATTTCTTGAAATGTAATGAATGTTCTTTCCAGTGCTCCTGCTCCTCATACAAGTCAGCAAGTGTTTTATGGAAGCTAACTATCTCTGTCCTGTTCAATGTCTCCTCGGATTCCGCAATTCCTCTTAACAGATATTCTTCTGCTTTCACCGGATCGTAACCAGAGAAATCTTTTCTTGCATAGGTTGTACCGATATTTGCCATTGCTACTGCTGCTTCAGCTTTTTGTCTGAGTTCTTCATGGGCATGTAAAGCCATATAAAAGTATTCCAATGCTCGCTCATAATCGGCGAGATTCGCGTACACAGTCCCTATATTACACGTTACCAACGCTGCATCTGCTTTTTGCCCGAGTTTTTCATGTGATGATAAAGTTTTGAGCAAGTATTCCAATGCCTGTGGATAGTCCGAGAGATTCGTGTACACAATGCCCATATTTCCCATTTCTCTTGCGGCACCAACAATATCCCCGAGTTCTTCATAGACGGATAACGCTTTATTCATGTATTCCAATGCCCTAGAGTAGTCAGATACTTGAGCGTACACAATCCCGATATTTCCTGTTGCGAGTGCAACGCCAGCTTTTTGTCCGAGTTCTTCGTAGGCGGATAAAGCCATAGTATAGTATTCCAAAGCACGTGGATAGTCCGAGAGATTCCTGTACACATTCCCGATATTGTTGGTTACGATTGCAGTACCTGCTTTCTGCCCGAGTTCTTCTTGGGCGGATAAAGCCATAGTATAGTATTCCAAAGCACGCGAAAAGTCCGAGAGATTAATGTACACATTCCCAAGTAAATTCCAGCACAGCGGCTTTATAGCCTGAAGGGAATGGTCTTCTGCAAGAGAGAGAGCTGCTTGAATATCAACTATGGCAGAATCATAATTTCCTATGTAAATTATACTTTTTGCACGGGCAAGGAGAGCATTAGCGCGGAGTGTTGCAATTTTGCTCACAGACCATTCATCCTCGGCACTCACGTCAAGTGAATGGCTTGGTTTGTCCAGTTCATCAACTACTTGGCTGGCAAGTTCTTCTGCTTCAATAAGGTTGCCTTTTGAAAATTCGTTATTGGCTCGGTCAATTTGTGCTTGTAATTCTCTGTATGTCATTGTATTGCTCTTTCTAAAAAATATGTTTTCATCATGCCTTTGCCTTTGATGTCCATCTCACCACGCGGAGTGAAATGGATATTTGATAACGAGGAATGCACCTCTACAGCACGTGTGAATTCTTCCGACACATGTATCTTCCCCGGTTCTCCATGTGATTCCATTCGTGCAGCAATATTGACCGCATCACCATAAATATCATAAGCGAGCTTCCCTGTACCGATAAGCCCGGCAGTAATTTCCCCGCAATGTATGCCGATTCTCAACTCAAATACAGTTCCTACAGGAAGATGAATAAGAATGTCATAGGGCAACACAAGGTCATCCATCATCTCCATTGCCATGAATGCAAGCCGTACAGTATGATTTTCATATTTGAGAGGAGCACCGCAAACAGCCATATAACCGTCACCAATGGTTTTGATACGCTCACACCCATGTTTTTCGGCAATGGAATCAAAGTGTTCAAAGAGAAAATTCATGAAACGAAGTACGGCTTCAGGTGGCATTTTCGCCGAAATTCCAGTAAAGCCCACCACGTCAGCAAAGAGAATAGATGCACTTTCGAAGTAGTCGGCAATCTGGGTCTCTCCCTTTATCACACGTTCTGCAATAGATTTTGGCAGAGTTTTATGGAGCAAGTGCTTGATAGCATCTGCTTCCGCGCGTTCTACTGCAAGAAGCTTATCTCTCTCAGCAGTTTTGTAGGCAAAATCAAATTTTATTGCTTCCTTTTTGGCATCTGCACTTTTTCCTTCATTATCTAATTGTATGAATGTTTTGAGATATTCATAAGCCCTATCATGCTGACCATTCATCTGATATAGCTCAGCCATTAATGAATAATTTTTACGGTGCGGATACTTTGATACATTATTTTCTTGAATAATCGAGAAAGAAAGCTGAAGATATTCACTTGCAATTTGGCTGTCATGCCCCTCGAAATCCTCTTTACAATAGAGATGCCCAAGATAACCTAACCATAATGCATGGTGATGTTTATCGTTTTGTGTGATTGAGCCGTTCAGTGCTTTCAGCAAATATTCCAATGCTTTCGAATACTCGCAGGTATCCATATAGAGTACTCCGATATTACCGGAAAGTATATGGATATATTCAGATGATGAAACTTCCTCTGAAAGTGCCAGTGCTTTGAGTGAACATTCTAAAGATTTGTTGTGGTCGCCGCTTCTCAGATACGCTTCACCTAAATTACTAAGGGCTCCAATGGAAAAACTTGGCTCACAATATTTTCCGGCTATAGCCAATGCTTTATAGCAGTATTCAATTGCACGGAAGTCCTCATCAAGTCCCATATATACCGCACTGTAATTTGCGTAGATTTGGCATATTCGGTTGTAATAATGAATCTTCTCAGCATAAGTGATACTTAATGTTCCATGGTCGAAAGCAGATATAAAATCGGTAAGTGCAATTGCTATAACCATCTTCCTATTATAGGCATGGGCAATTTGGAATATTACTTTATATTTGAGAGAATCTGTATCTTCTTCATCTCCGATGTCGAGCAACTGTTCAAGCGGTAAAAGTATCACTAGGGCATTATTGGCAAGCAATTCAGAATCTCTATAATTATATACGTTATATACCTCTCGTGCCTGATTGAGCAATTCTATTGCCGCTTCAACTTGATGCTCTGCTTGATCAAAAGTCATTGAATTTTCTCCAAAAAATATGTTTTCATCATGCCTTTGCCTTTGATGTCCATCTCACCTCGGGGATTGAACTTAATTATAGAATTGCCGTATTTTCCTGCTACCTTGACGAAATCTTCGGAAACATGAATTTTCCCTGGCTCTCCATGGCTTTCCATCCTGCTCGCTGTATTCACTGCATCACCCCATAAGTCATACGCATATTTATTCTCTCCTATTATCCCTGCAACCACATTGCCCGAATGAAGACCAATTCTAAAACTCAATTGGATAGGAATGGAAAATCCCTGTTCAATCTCAAAATACTCCAACATCTCAAGTGCAGCGAGGGATGTCCTTTCAGCATGATTTTCATACGAAATTGGTGCACCGCACACTGCCATATAGGCGTCACCGATTGTCTTGATTTTCTCCAAGCCGTGTTTCTTGCATATTGTATCGAAACGGGAAAATACGATGTCGAGAACATCAATTAACTCACCCGCGGAAAGTTTAGCTGAAAGCAGTGTGAAGCCAACTATATCTGCAAATAACACACTCACATTCTCGTGTGTATCAGCGATTTTCTTCTCCCCTTGGAGTAACCGCTCGGTGATGTTTGGCGGAAGTATATTAGCGAGAATCTCGTCAGTTGCTTGTGAGCGAGCGCGTTCTACTGCATACCCTTTTTCCAAATCACTTCTTTGTGTTTGTTTGATGACTTCATCACTCTGTACTTCATCTTTGATCTCATGATACTTCGATATATAACGATATGCTTCTTCCCATCGTTGTTCATTTTTCACCTAAGCTGCCATAAAAGAATCCATAGTAATCATCATCACCATATTTTTCGTGATGAGCGAGTACTTTGCCATAGTACTCCATTGCAGTATCATACTCACCGAGATCTTTGTAAACAAGCCCGATATTCCCTACTATAGTTGGAAATCCATCTGTTTCACCATGTTCTTCGAGCATCAAAAGTACTTTACTGTAATAATCGAGAGCATGGTTTAACTCACCCAGGTAGTAGTACACTGCGCCTATAGAATTATAGTTTAGTTTTAACCAAGAATTAACTTTCAACTCTTCGAATAATCGCAGCGATATTTTAAACTCCTCTAATGCTTTTTCGTATAATACAAGCGAAACATATATCCCGCCTATAGCATATCGAGTAATCGCTACACTTATCGTATCCCCTTCCGCCTCCAAGATAGCAAGAGCACGGGTCAAATATTCCAAAGCGGGCACATTGTCTTCCATATTGGCATAGGCAGCTCCGATATTACTCAGGTTTCTGGCGGCTCCAATACGGTTATTATTTTTTTCATGCAATCCAACCGCCCGTTTCATGTAGTCTATTGCCGGTATATTATTAGAACAATTCAAATAGATACTTCCAATCAAACCTGTTGATTTTGCTTCTATATCAGAATAGTTAAATTTCTGAGCTGTAGAAAGAGCAGATTCAGCATACGGCAACGAATCATCAATTTTCCCTTGTCGCATGAGAGCATCAGCGAAGAGGAATAATGCACGCGCACGCAGTTTACCCGCTTCCTTTATGGTATCTTCTCCATGCATTTGTGCTAACACACCCTTGCATATATTCTCAGCTTCCGGATAATTGAAGTGCTTTGAACCTTCTACTTCTGCGCGGTCGAGAAGTTCGATGAGATTGTCGTAGTTCATTCTTTCTCCAAAAAATATGTTTTCATTATGTCTTTACCTTCAACACGAATTGTAAAAAACACCCCTGCCCCTCCAAGGAGGGGAATTTAATACTTAAATACCTCATCCCAAAACGAAATTCCCCTCCAACGGAGGGGTGTCCGAAGGACGGGGTGGATCTTACTATCCGCAATTTTCAATAATAAACTCCTCCAACCCTCTCATAACTCCATTAATATTATTCTTAATATCACTATCAGTTACCCTGTAAATTTTCAACCCGCAACCTTCTAAAAAGCGCAATCTCTCAGTATCATATTCCACCTTCTCATCATGACTGCTGCCGTCAATTTCTACTACCACCCCTAATGTTTTTATGTAAAAATCAACTATATAGTTACCAATAATTCTTTGTCTGTCAAAATCAATATTATGAAATTTATAGTTATGAACCTGTTGCCAAAACAAGACTTCAGAAAGAATACCACGTTTTCTAAATTCAATAGCACGTTTTTTTAGACTTGAATTGTAGGGTAAGCCCGCTACGAAATTTCTATAAATTGGAATGCCGTTTATATATGTCTGGACTTCAACCACCCCGTCCTGCGGACACCCCACCATAGGAGGGGAATTTTTAGAATCTTCACTTAGCTTCGCTTGGTGAAGCAAAGTTTTAGAAGTAGGATTTTTTTCTGAGGTAGTACATGACTCTAAATTCTCTTTAAGCATTTTCATAATAGTCATAATTAAATTTGGAATTTAATTCCCTAAATTCCCCTCCCTTGGAGGGGTGTCCGAAGGACGGGGTAGCTCTTTTTTACCTGCCTGACCAACC
>JACPWH010000204.1 GCA_016197185.1 Ignavibacteriota bacterium | reverse complement strand
TTATAATAAATGTGCCGCGTGCAGTCATTGCAGGTATATTCCCTAAATATACTTCCTGCTCAATAGGATCAATATAGTCTTCGGATGAAGGGTCTGCCTTGCTCGAAAGCCTAAGTTTTGCCTTTAATGCTTTGGCAAATGTCAACTCACGCTCACGACATTCATCTTCATTATACTTTGGTTTTTCAACTGAGTATTCGATAAATTCCAATTGAAAAACTTCGGAATTGTCTTCAATAGGAAAATTGGCAAGGAATGCTTGCTGAAGTCCCGAACCCTTACGCTGTGAGGGGGGAACTTCTTCCTGAAGAAATTCTTGGTATGAATCAAGCTGAAGATTAAGTAAATCGGGGTAAATTGACTCGTCTGCGGGACGATGTGCAAAGTTGATGCGATCACGGAGACGAACAATCGTACCCGGATGCGAAAATGTTTTTATCTTCACGGAAGAACTCCTTATTTGTAATTTAGATTACGAATAAAATCAAGTGTATGACTACAAAAGTATTTACATACTTTGCGTTACATGATTTTTTTGCCGTATGAAAAAATTAGGATTTCCCGACCACTTTTTACTGTGAAAATGTGGTCGAAAAATCCTTAGATATTTTTGTGCAAAACTGTATGTGCATTTTGCATGAGTTATTTTTTGGCTACGGAAGTTCTTCTTCCGTTAAGCGAAAATCTAATCTTAAATTTATCATTAAAACAGCAAATTGCCGTTTATTTGTTTGTTACTTTATCATGTATAATCTAATTAAAGATATATACTACTTCAAAACTTTATCATTGAAAAAATTACTTCAAAGTAACTTTTGCGCCGGCTTCTTCTAATTTTTTCTTGATATTGTTTGCTTCTTCTTTTGGAGCTTGTTCTTTCACGATCTTTGGTGCGCCTTCTACTAAATCCTTAGCTTCTTTAAGACCTAAACCGGTGATTTCACGGATAGCTTTGATAACGTTCAATTTTTGTGCTCCACCGTCTGTAAGCTCTACATCGAATTCAGTTTGCTCTTCTGCTGCAGGTGCAGGTCCGGCTGCTGCTGCAGGTCCGGCCATCATCATTGGGGCTGCTGCCGTTACGCCGAATTTTTCTTCAAGTGCTTTCTTTAATTCTGATGCTTCCAAAAGAGTAAGTTTGCTGATTTTTTCTACTAATTCATCTACAATTGCTGACATTGCAGTCTCCTAAAAAGATAAATAAAATATGTTTGTTTTGTTTTTTTATATGCACACAATGCACTGATTATGCTGCTGTTACCGGAATTATGCCGCTTTCTTTTTAGCAACTTCTTCAACAAGTGAAGAAACATCCCGCATAACTGCGTTGATTGAGCCAATGATACCTGAAATCGGCGAATCCAAGCTGCCTAAGATAGCTGCTACGATATCTCCGCGTGTAGGTAGTTCCGAAACCTGTTTTAGCTGCGAGCCGGCGAATATTTGTCCTGTTTTTCAACCCGGTAGAAGCATCGCCCAACCAAAAGCAAGTGCGTAATAGACATTATAATTATATCTCTCAACCCAAAAACACCGGTTATACGAATATTATTCGTGTGCCGTTGTGAGAGACTGTTCCGTTACCCGAACGCCGGGTCCCATCGTAGAACTGAAAGCAATACTTCTAACGTATTTGCCTTTAGCTGTTTGTGGTTTTGCACGGAGGATACTTCCGAAGAAAGTATGGAGATTATCGGCAAGTTTATGTTCATCGAATGAACATTTACCGACAGATGCGTGAATATTTCCCGATTTGTCAACACGATACTCAATTTTACCCGCTTTTACTTCGGCTACAGCTTTCGCTACATCGAAAGTAACAGTACCGCTTTTTGGGTTTGGCATCAATCCGCGAGGTCCGAGAATACGACCGAGTTTACCAACTTCGCCCATTACATCGGGAGTAGCGATAATCACATCAATTTCAGCCCAACCGGACTGTAATTTTTCGATGTATTCAGTGAATCCTGCATGATCCGCTCCGGCAGCAAGTGCCTCTTGGTCTTTTGGAGCTTTTGCCATCACAAGTACACGAACTGTTTTACCTGTTCCGTGAGGGAGAGATACAGTTCCGCGAACCAGCTGATCTGCCTTACGCGGGTCAACACCCAAACGGATAGCTATATCGAACGACTCATCAAATTTTGCAGTTGCATTCTTCTTAACTGTTTTGATTGCTTCCAAGAAATTAAATTCTTTAGCAATATCAAAGGTTTTAAGAGTAGCATTAAATCTTTTACCGTGATTTTTCATTGTTTTGTTTATGTTCTTGATTCAACAACAGATTTTAACACAAAAGGCGGCGCATAGACGCCAATAGAAACAGCGAAGCTGTTATTTTTACTCTTCGATTGTAACGCCCATACTGCGAGCAGTTCCGCGAACCATACTCATTGCACTTTCCATAGAGTCGCAGTTCATATCATTCATTTTTTGCTTTGCAATCGCTTCCACTTGTGAAAGTGTGAGCTTCCCTACTTTAGTACGGTTTGGCTCAGCAGAACCTTTTGGAAGTCCGGCTGCTTTTGTAATCAATGTTGGAGTCGGCGGAGATTTAAGGATAAAAGTAAACGACTTATCCGAATAGTAGGTAACTACTGCCGGTATAATCGAATCTGCATCTTTAGCTGTTTTGGCGTTGAATTGCTTTACGAACTCCATACCGCTCAAGCCACGCTGACCAAATGCCGGACCTACCGGGGGTGCCATCGTTGCCTGACCAGCTTTTAATTGAAGTTTAAACGAACCTATTACTTTCTTTGCCATTGTCGGATATTCTTAAAAGTGAACAAATTATCTATATTTATTAAACCTGCCATAAAAGCCACCTGCTGAATTTGATTGAATTCTACCTTTGATTCCCTAATATTAATTAAGGGCTATCTGTCACTATGGATTTTCAATCAATCATTCCTCGGGGAGAGCTTACTTGTTCAGTACAATCAAGTTTTACACAAGACAATTAGAGAAGCCGGAATATTAATGGTTTTCCATCTCTACGCCGCTAAAGTCTAGTTCAACCGGAGTTTTACGTCCCAAAATACCTACTTCTACTTTCAATTTTTGCTTTTCGTTATTTACTTCTTTTACCGTTCCATTGAAACCTTCGAACGGTCCTTCAATAACTTTAACAGGATCACCCACCGAAAAACTGATTTCGATGGTTGCTACATTTTTACGTTCTTCCACTCTGCCGAGAATTCTGTTCACTTCGTCCAATTGAAGTGCAGCAGGCTCATTTTTTGTGCCCACAAAACCAACGATAGACGGAGAGGTAACAATAATTTCCTTGAGCTTTTTATCAAGAATCACTTCTACAAGCAAATACCCGGGAAGAAAATTTTTGATTCTTGTCCGTCTTTTACCGTTACGAACTTCAAAAACTGTCTCCTGGGGGATAATGATATTGCGTATTTTGTCTTCCAAATGGAGACGTTTGAGTTCTTGCTCGATACCTACTTTAGCTTTTTGCTCATGCCCGGTGTAGGTACGCAAGGCATACCATTTATATGGATTCGGCTCAATTTTCTCCGGAGTTTCCTCCTGAGGAATTTCAGGCTGTATTGTTTGTTCTTCCATCGAATTAAACTCTCAGAAAAAATGATATTGATATTTACCTTACCTGCACCGTAACTTATAAAGTATTACAGGCTAAAAGCAAACGACTTAGAAAATAAGTCTTTTTATCACAAATGCCATTACTAAATCCACAATCCATACAAAGAAGGTTACGGATGCGCACGTTCCTATAACAACGAGAGTTGATTCTTTTAGTTGCTGCCTTGTAGGCCAAGAAACTTTTTTCATTTCTTTACTTACATCGGCAAATATATCTTTAATTTTTGCTATCATAACAGCGATGGAATGTAGGTACGAAAGTATGTTTGTAATAATAACTATTTCTACCAAGCACGGGAGGAGGGACTTGAACCCCCAGCCTACGGTTTTGGAGACCGCCGCTCTGCCAATTGAGCTACACCCGTAGGATTGTCCTTGAAGAGCTGATGACCGGGATTGAACCGGTGACCTCTTCCTTACCAAGGAAGTGCTCT
>JACPWH010000203.1 GCA_016197185.1 Ignavibacteriota bacterium | reverse complement strand
GTAGTAGGTGTAGGACAATCAGATATTGACGATGTTATTGGAGGAGAAGCAGTTGGTGCCCATGTCTCTCTCTCTGCTCCCGGAGTTAATAGTGTGAGTACTTCTAAAGCTCCAAATAAATATGTTTTTAGTTTTGGAGGTTCTTCTGCTGCTTCCCCTGTTGTATCAGGTGTTATTGCAATTGTAAGGGGTTCTAATTCTGAGCTTACCGGACGGCAGGCTGCCGAAATTACACGTCTTAGCGGCGATAATATTGACAATGTAAATCCATCAGTAGCAGGTATTGCAGCAAGACGCGTTAATATGCTCAAGGCAGTTACCCGTGTACCTTTTTCTTCCCCAGCAATTCGTCCAAAGGATATTAAATATTTTGTTCGCAATAACATTGTTACAAGATTCACTGTTGGTGATACTGTTACCGCAGTTATCAAAGGATTTAATTATTTAGGTTCAAGCTTAGATGTATTGTGCTCACTTGAAGTTCCCGATCTATTCCCTTTTTTCAAATTAATAGATTCTACAGCTCTCATTCCAATTGTAAAGGCAAATGAGAGCATAGATATTCCTCACTTCAAATTTGTAGTAAGTAACGAAACAACAGAACGTAAGTTTATCAGGGTTAATATGAAGTCAAGTAATTACGACGATTACTTCCTTCTCCCGATTATCCCTACAGTAGATATAGCAACGTTCGAGAATGATTCACTCAGATTTTCATTAGGTGATCTTGGTTCATTCGGATATTCAAGAAACGGTGTTGATTGGGCAGGTGTTGGTTTGGATTATAAAAACGGAGGAAATGTAATTTTCTCAACCTCTCCCGGAACAGATACCCCCGACCATGTTTTGATTCTTACTGAAGACACTTCTAAGTTAGTAACATCCAATGTAAACGGAAGTTTTTTTACATCCGAAAAAAACTTTGTTGAACCACAACCTAATAAAAGTATTATTAACGACAGTACCTTGAGCGAATCTGACAGAATCGGTGTAAAAATAGAGCGGGAGGTAACAATGATAACCGGACTCCCTGCTGCGAAAATTAGATTTACTATCACTAATGTTTCAGGGAAAACACTCAAGAACATAGCTCTTGGTTATTATTTAGACTGGGATATAGGTGAACTTGGAAGTTATAATTTTGCTCGAAGTTTTAATGAAGCAATTCCGCAAGGACTTAGCAATAGTGCCGCTGAAATGATTTCCCGCGAAGGCAGCGTTAACATAGGAACAGAAATGAAACCGTATCCTGTTGCCGGTTGGCTTGTCAGTTCCAATCATCCGACTGCACTCCCCCAAATGGCTGCTGTAAGTGTTGCTGAATTTCTTCCTGTCGATTTCGGTTCTGAGAAAAAGATACAACTTCTTAACAGCGGTACATCATTGCAAACAACAAAAAAAACTGACTTGGGAATGGCTGCAGGAATGAAGTTCTCAGGGGATTTTCCTGCAAACGAAACTCGTATTTTCGATCTCTATATAGGAGCAGCATTAAGCGAAGCAGAACTTGCCTCTACTTTGAAATCAAGCGTATTATTTAATTCTATAAAGAATGAATATCAGTTGGTTTCTCGTTCCGATTGGTCTGTCACTCCAAATCCTGCAAATGATGAAATTATTATTACAGGCAATGAGAGCGTTTCAAGTCATATCACTCTCTATTCAATGATAGGTGAAATTATCACCAAGATGCAAATTATGGGAAATATGGCACATATCTCTACCGCTCAATTGCCGGAAGGTGTGTATGCAGTTCATATTCAAACAGGTGAAAAGCATTCTCAACATACAGTGATCATTGTCCATTAAATCTCTTTTGAAATCAATTTATTATGTTTGAATACCCGCAAACGCCTCTTTGGAAAAAACTTGGGATAAAGGAAGAATCTGTATTAATGTTAGTAAATCCACCTGAAAATTTTATCATTGATTTAGGTGAATTACCCGTAGGTGTTTCAATTCAAGATAATAATGCTGAATTCTATGATATAGCAATTCTTTTTGTGGAAAATCTGGATCAACTGTATGAGCAATTCCCGTCTCTGACAGCACTTATCAAACCTAAAAACAGACTTTGGGTTGCATGGTACAAACAATCTGCGAATATTCCGACTGATGTAAAATTCGAAAAAGTACAACCTCTCGGTCTTGCCGAAGGGCTGACCGATAATAAAATTTGTGCATTGAATAATATTTGGACTGCATTGCAGTTTGTAATTCCGGTGGCGAAGAGGAAGAATTACCGATGAGTGGGGTATGGCCATTGGCTGATAGCTGTTGGCTAATAACTTAGATAACATAATAACCTCAATTACTACAATTGTTTTTTTGATATATTTCGGGTAGCCCATATTATAAAAAATTTATTTCTCTTAAAAGCAATCAGCTATTAGCCAACAGCTATAAGCTATCAAAAAATCTATTCCATTAATAATTATGCACACCCTTGAACTCAACGGAACAACTCTTTCAATTCATGATTTTGTAAACGCTGTCAATTCTACCTCCATGCGCATAACTCTTTCTGAGTCAGCCAAACAAGCAGTTACTGCTGCAAGAAATACCGTTGAAAACTGGGTAGCAAATAATGAAGTCGTATATGGAGTTACAACAGGTTTCGGAGAGTTTGCCAACGTGGTTATTCCACACGATGAACTTGAAGAGCTACAAGAGAATCTGATTCTTTCGCACAGTGCCGGAGCGGGTGTATGGCTCGAACGGGAAGTTGTTCGTGGAATGATGCTCCTACGGGTAAATGCCCTTGCAAAGGGGCATTCGGGTATTCGACTTGAGACACTCGAAACGCTCCTTCAATTTCTTAATCTTAATATTGTTCCGGCAGTTCCATCCCAAGGCTCGGTCGGGAGTAGCGGTGATCTTGTGCAACTTGCTCATATTGCACTTGCGCTTATTGGGAAAGGAAGTATCCTTATGGAGACCGGTGAGGTTGTTCCCTCCAAAACAATCCTTAAAAAAAATAATATTAAACCCGTAGTTCTTAAAGCCAAAGAAGGTTTAGCACTTATCAACGGAACACAAATGATGTGTTCATACGGAGCGTTGGCAGTAGAGAAAGCGGGTAAGCTTGCCAATATTGCCGATATAAGCGGTGCTCTTTCGCTTGATGCACTGCGAGGTACCGATACTGCATTCGATGAGCGTATTCACAAATTACGAGGCTTCTCAGGACAATTACAAACAGCGAAGAATCTTCGGGAATTAATTGCCGGAAGTCAAATCCGTGAATCTCACCGGACAGGTGACGGACATGTACAAGATGCTTATTCATTACGATGTATGCCTCAAGTTCATGGTGCATCACGTGATGCTATCAACTATGTTTTCAATGTAATTTCCACAGAACTAAACTCTGCTAATGACAACCCATTGATATTCCCTGATACAAACGAACATATTGAAGGGGGTAATTTTCATGGACAGCCGCTTGCTCTCGCTCTTGATTTTCTTGCTATTGCTTGCTCAGAACTCTCCAATATCTCAGAACGAAGAACTGAACGCCTTGTAAACGGTGCTCTCAGTAACGGGCTTCCGAGATTTCTTGCAAAAAAAGGCGGTGTTCAATCGGGAATGATGATTGCGCAATATACTTCCGCCTCCATTGTTTCAGAAAACAAAGTGTTGTCCCATCCGGCAAGTGTCGATTCAATCCCCACATCCGGCAATCAGGAAGATCATAATTCGATGGGCAGTATTTCTGCACAGAAAGCATGGAAGGTTGTTCATAATCTTCAAATTGTTCTCGCTATTGAACTCTTATGTGCAGCTCAGGCAATTGAATTTTTACGTCCGCTCCGAAGCAGCCCGCAACTTGAGAATGTAATGAAACTCATCCGCAGAGTTGTCCCTGCTGCTGAAAATGATAGAATTATCCACAATGATATTCAACAGGTTATCACACTTATTGAAAGTGGATTATTGGATTCTATCCTAAAATCATAGTCTTTGATACAAGCAGTATTTTTTTTAGTATTCATTCTCATTTTCGGAGCATGAAATCCCCTTCCCCTTCGTTAGTTAAACACAATCTATATTTATTTCGACAAAAGTATCCCGTATTGTTTCGATATACGGTAAGTTCCTTTTCAGTTCTGATATTTTTTCTATTACTCGACAACATTTTCCCGGTATATGTAAATATACGCTATTCAACAATTGTCACAGCAAATGACGGTACTGTTCTTTATTCGTTCCTTTCACCTGATGACAAATGGCGGATGAAAACTGAGCTTCCCGAAATTATACCCGCACTTAAAACTGCTGTCATTGCTAAGGAAGACAGATGGTTTTACTGGCACTTCGGTGTAAATCCGATAGCAGTTATCCGTGCTGCCTTCAACAACATCATTCATCTGCGTACAACTTCAGGGGCATCTACGATTACTATGCAAGTAGCACGGCTGCTCGAACCAAAGAACCGGACATTTTGGAATAAACTAACTGAAACATTTCGTGCAGTGCAGCTCGAATTACATTACTCCAAAAATGAAATATTACAAATGTACCTTAATCTAGTTCCCTTCGGAGGGAATGTAGAAGGCGTAAAAGCTGCATCCCTGATCTATTTCGGAAGACTACCCGACCACCTGTCTCTTGCACAAATCACTGCTCTTACGATTATCCCCAACCGTCCTACTTCTCTATCATTAGGAAAGAATAACGACCTGATTCAAAAAGAACGGAACAAATGGTTGTATAGATTTCGTAAAAGAAATCTGTTTCCTGCGCGTGATATTCAAGACGCATTAAATGAACCTCTTGATGCCGTAAGACACGACCCACCGCGTATTGCTCCTCATTTTGCTTTGCGAATGAAACTGATGTTTCCTAATGAAGCAATTATTAAAACCGGACTTCGAAATCCCATTCAGCAAAAAATCGAGCAACTTGCTCTAAATTATAGTCGCCGCATGAGATTTACTGGCGTAAATAATGCATCTGTACTGATACTTGACAATCAAACTCACAATGTGGTCGGGTATATCGGTAATCCTGACTTTAACGACATCAATCATCAGGGACAGGTTGACGGGGTGAAAGCTGTCCGTTCGCCGGGAAGTGCCCTTAAACCACTTATCTACGCTCTTGCAATTGACAAAGGACTACTTACACCCAAAACAATCATTACAGATGTTCCTGTTAATTTTGATGGATTTGCACCTGAGAATTTCAATCGAAAATTCAATGGAAGCATATCAGTTGAAAAAGCACTTGCGTTCTCGCTCAATGTTCCGGCAGTAAAGACTCTTGATAAATTGGGCGTACCGTTGTTTGTGGATAAATTACACCAATTGGGTTTCCAGCAGATTCGTAAGGATAGCAGAATGCTTGGACTTTCAGTAGCACTCGGCGGCTGCGGTGTTCGTTTGGAAGAACTGACGAACCTTTATTGTGTATTTGCTAATGGAGGGGAATTTTACCCGCTTCAATGGCTTAAACAGTCAAATCTAAATCAGCCAAGTAAGGTTATGAGCAAAGGTGCAGCCTTTATGGTTACGGAAATTTTAACTCAACCTACCCGTCCCGATATTCCAAATCTTGCACAGAGCAGTATTCACGTACCAAAAATTGCATGGAAAACAGGCACATCGTATGGCAGACGTGACGCATGGAGTGTAGGATATAACAAACGATATACAATTGGAGTATGGGTTGGTAATTTCGACGGTACAGGTGCGCCTGAATTAACAGGAGCGGATGCAGCCACTCCCCTTTTGTTTGATATTTTCAATAGTTTGGAATACAATTCGGATAATAGTTGGTTCGAACGTCCGGCAAGTGTGGACTTTCGTTTAGTATGCTCAGAATCCGGTTTACCACCAAATGATTATTGTGAGAATCAAATTATTGACTATTTTATCCCGACGATTTCGACTAATCGGAAATGCGAACACTTGAAAACAGTTTTTATTTCGGCTGATGAGAATTTCTCCTATTGCACAAGCTGTTTACCTGAAAATGGCTATAAACGAAAAGAATATCCTAATCTCGAGCCTGAACTGATTAGTTTTTATGAATCGGAGCATATAGGATACATTAAAATCCCGTCGCATAACCCCGGGTGCAGTAGAATTTTTTCAGACCGTATGCCGACTATTTCATCGCCCGTGAATGGAAAAACCTACCTTTTGGAACGAGGTGAAGACCAAAAAATCATGCTTTCGTGTACAGCAGACAATGAAGTAAAAGTTGTCTATTGGTATATTAATGACCGTTTTTTCCAATCGGCAGATGCAGGAGCAAAAGTATTCATTGCCCCACCCGAAGGTCAGGTAAAGATTTCATGCTCGGATGACAAGGGTAGGAACTCAAATATCCGGGTGACAATCGGTTTTCAATAGAATTTGATTACACGCCTATAAACTATTTATTTTATCAATAAATTACCATACTTACTTAAAGTAATGTAATTTTACAAAACGTTAAAAAACATGAAAACATCCATTGCAATATTACTTTGCATTTCATTTTTTCAGTGCAAAGCAGCGGAAACAGATTCTTCTCATAAATCTGTTCTTGAGATAATTGGTAATGACCTTAGTGCCGCCGGAGAAAATGCAGAATATATTTACAGGGAAATTGGAGGGCTTTCATTGCGTTCAGCAACAATTGTTGCCGGAATTGGTGTAGGAACCTATTTAGTATCAACACAAGATGAATCTCTTCGCTCGAAAGTAATAATCGGTCATACCGGTGCATCTGATAAGTTTTGCAATACAGTCAGAGAATATGGAGGGACATACTCAATTGTTGGTGTTGCTGGAACATTATATATCGGTGGACTAATCATCGGTTCTGATGAAGTTCGAACTACAGGACGACTTGTGGCAGAGGGTTTGATAGTCTCAGGTTTAACAAATACATTTCTTAAATTTACTTTTGGTCGGGCAAGACCTTATCAAAATAGAGGCAATAGTGATTTCCAATGGTTTGAACCAGGTAATGATTTTGCGTCATTACCATCAGGTCATACAAATGCTGCATTTACAATCTCTACTGTGTTATCTGATCGAATAAATAGATGGTGGGCAACAATTCCGCTTTACGGGCTTGCGGTAGCAACCGGATATTCACGAATGTATCATGATATGCACTGGGCGAGCGATGTATTTTTGGGTGCAGCTATCGGTTATCTATCCGGCAAGGCAATTACTGCTGCTGAAGAAGAGCGTCAGAATCCATCAAAAACGCAAACAATGGGATTGCGTTTATATCCTACAATTGGTGGTATCGGGCTTAATTATAAGTTTTAATGTGATTTGTTATTCACATTTATGTGCCCATAAGGACAATGCCGACAACCGGAACCGCAGCACGTTCCTCGCTCAAGGTGTTTGATTCGAGTGAATACGATATATTCGGTGAGCGGGTCTCGGTATTCCAATTCCCCGCGAGCACAGGCACGTTCATGCAGAAGTTCTATTTCGTGCTCTTGCTCTTTTGTCATCGAAGTGCCGGTTTCTGTTGGTGATTAAGAACAATGACTCCACGCAGGGTAATTGCGCCAAGAACGATAATTCCTCCGATAATTGCCCACGAACCCGGCTTTTCACTAAGCAAGAGTAAAGCCCAAATAGGATTGAGGATCGGCTCAACAACAGGAATTAACAGGGCTTCCAATGCAGTTACATGACGAATCGCACGTGCATATAATATATATGAAATGCCAAGTTGAACCACGCCTAAGAGTATCAATCCAATCCAGCTGTTTCCTGAGGGCATTCCGCCAGTGAGCATAAAAGGCAAAGCGATTACTGTTGCCATCCAATTACCTAAAATAATGGAATCTTCCGGCCGCTCGTTTTTTTGCTTTCGGAGAAACAATGCGAGCCAGGCAAAGGCAACTCCGCTTGCGATTGCAATAATATTACCAAGCATACCATCGGATGAAAGTGAATCCATGAAGAACAATGTCATACCTCCGAGAACTACTCCGATTGTTATCCAATCAAGCCGTGTAGTGCGCTCGCCTAAGAACCAACGTCCGAATAATGCCACATAGATAGGTCCTGTATATTGCAAAAGAATTGCATTGGCTGCTGAGGTAAGTTTGGTTGCCGTTACGAATAATACAACGGTAGCCATATAAGCAATAGCACCGCCCATTTGTACTTTTGACCATGTAATACGTGGCTTACCGACAACAGCAATCATTATCAGCGAAGCAATCGCGCTTCTCATTCCGGCAATGGCAAGCGGATTCCACGAAACGTATTTAATCAGAACTCCACCCGTACTCCACAGAATAGCTGTGATAATCAGCAAGATTACTGCATTTGTCGTTTTGGTCATTATAAGCTAATGTATTATTTATGAGAACTGTACTGTCCGTTTTCATCAAAATAGAATACAAAACTACCAAAGATTAGATGAAAGCACTCCTATCTCATAAAAAAAATGCCCTGCCAAGTTATACAAAACTTGACAGAGCGTTTTAGTAATTACTTCAATCTAATGACTGACTACTATCGGCTTTACAACTGTTTCAGTACCAGTGCGAACATTCACAAAATACAAACCGCTTGGTAACGAAGATACATCAATCTGAGTTTTATCAGATGTTGTATTTTGACTAAGTACTTCAACTCCCAAACTATTCATCAAGCGTAATAATGAACCGCCGACTATTCCTTCTATTGTGAAAATTGATGAAGTAGGATTAGGGAAAATTTGAATGTTGTCGGTTGTTACAGATTGCTCTTCAACATCTAACGGAGCAACAGGAATATCAATTATTCCGGTAGGATTAAAGACGTAGAACTTTTGGTATGTTGCTCCCGCCACAGTGTTAAAAGTCCATATATTCTTATTTTTATCCTGTATGATATGCCTGACTCCACCAGGTAAGGGTGAATTATTTTTATTATATATGGTCCATGAGGTTCCATCATATTTATGTAATCCCTCTGCTGAGCCTACCCAAATATTCTTATCATCATCGATAATAAAAGTATATATTGAGGCTTTTGTCGGTGTACTGATATGTTGCCAAGTTGTACCGTTAAAATGCGAAAGAGCATTTGTCATATTGCCATAATGATACAAACACCATATATCCCCATCTTTATCACAAATAACATTATCAACATCATTATTCCAAAGAGGAGGATTGCTATTAATAGTAATTGATTCTTGAATAGTATCTTGGATCCTTATAATTCCACCACGTGTTGAAGGAATCCATATCCGGTTAGATGAGTCAATACAAAAACGGGATACCCAATATGCTTGATTTTGAGAATTTGTTATTATTGGTTTGTGTGATCTCCATGTCGCCCCATCGTAATAAGTTACTGCTGTTTCGAGTTGCTTTCCACCATAAGCAAAGCAAACCGGATGATCATTTTTGTCAATTTGTACAGTTATAATTGGATTAATAGGGAATTGTGAGTTTACGGAATTGAAAAGAGAAGTAAAATTACCATCGTACCGCCCGAGTCCCCTTGAAGTTCCAAACCATAAAATACCTTTTTTATCATAATTATGGGTTATATAATCTTCATAATTGCCCATCTGAAGATTGAAGCCAATGCTGAAATTATCTACTTCCCATTGCTGTTTTCTATAATGATACATAGCCACTTTAGCAGTATTTTCATTATCTGTTATGTTATTTTTACACATACTGAAACAAATATCACCTCCAATATCTTTTTTTAGCGAAATTTCAGGTCCCCATTTCAGATCTTTTGGTCCGTTCACAACAGACCACTGGGGATTTTTCAGCGTAGTAAGTGTTATGGTTAAAACAGATTTTACTGTTCCGTTCTTACCGGTAAGGATAAATGTTTTAAGTCCTGTATCTTGAATTGTCGGTTTAATTGAAAGGAAAATATTCGAGTATGGCGGGTTTGGTGCAGGATCAGAAAAAGTAATCGAGCCCATAAACGTCGTTGTAGGAGCTGCTGAGAGAAATATTGTTTGATTAAACCCACCTTGAGGTATAAGTGCAATAGAAACCTTTACAGTTTCACCTACTGTAATTGTATTTGAATTTTGCAAAGAAATGATAGAAAACGATTGTGCATTTGCTATATGAGACATAAGGATAAATGCACCGAGCAGTAACAAGGATTTCATAAAAACCTCTGTAATAAATGGAAATAAATATGTATCAGAAATTCAAATTCTTTATTTGTCAACAATTGCTGAATTTATCGTATTTGCGATTCTCAAATACAATAACTGAAAATTCACATTCCTGTTTCACTTAAAAATAAAAAAGCCCTTTTGATGTACGACAGTACACCAAAAGGGCTTATATATTTAAGACAGAAACGTATCCTTACAATCCCGAATCGTCTGTATATGTTTCTGCATCCAAAATACTTCCGTCTTCATCAATTTGTCTGTGGCGAACAAGTCGTGCCTCAATTAGAAAAATCACATTTTCTGCAATATTGGTCGCATGATCGGCAATACGTTCAATTTGACGTAAAATATCAATTAAGGCGACACCTGCATCAATATACGACTTATCAGATTTCATTCTTTTGATTACTTCAGCAATAATTTCCATCTCCAGATTATCAACTGTATCATCTGTAGGCAAAATATGCTTGGCAAGCTCAGGGTCGTTATTGATAAAGGCATCCAAACTTGCTTTTACCATCCGAAAAGCTGCCTGGGTTATACGCTCCATGCCAAGTTCCAGAGCGAATTTTTGAAGACTATCAATACTTAGTACAGGTCCGGCTACATTCGAAGCCATGTCACCTATTCTCTCCAGTTCATTGTTGATTTTAATTGCTGCTAAAAGCAATCGTAAATCACTCGCAACCGGCTGTTGCAACGCAAATATTCGTTGACATTGCTTGTCAATTTTAATATCCAATTTATCCACTTTATCGTCGCGTTCTTGCACGATTTTAGCAAGTTCGGTATTACCTTCGAGCAAAGCACGGAATGCAAATTCCACTTGCTCCTCTACAATACTCCCCATTCGTACCAACCGTGTACGCAACTTATCGAGTTCGTCTTCAAATCCTCTGTGCATAGCTTTTGTTATGAATTACGATGATGTAAAAAGTTTACTTTTTAGTAAGGTGTCAACAACCGAAATTTGTTAATTTCATTCTCAAGTAGCCTTCCTTGATGCAGTAAAATAACATTTAAAGTCCCCTTTGCATTATTTTGCAGACGGCTGTGAGGCTGACATGAACTCAGAATCACAATTCTTTTTCCTGAAAAAACTATCCGAACCTTCCCGTGATATAATCTTCAGTTTCTTTTTTCGAGGGTGATGTAAATATCGTTCGCGTTCTGTCGAACTCAACCATATTTCCCATATAAAAGAACCCTGTATAGTCACTTACCCGAGCAGCCTGTTGCATATTATGAGTAACGATAACGATAGTATAGTCAACTTTCAATTCTGCTATAAGCTCTTCCACTTTTGCAGTTGAGATTGGATCCAAAGCAGAACAAGGCTCATCCATCAAGAGAATTTCAGGGTTGACTGCGATTGCCCTTGCAATGCACAAACGTTGCTGCTGTCCTCCCGAAAGTCCCATAGCCGAGTCGTTTAATCTGTCTTTAATTTCATCCCATAGTGCAGCACGTTTCAAACTTTGTTCTATGATCCCGTCAATTTCGGATTTCGATATTTTCCCTGCTAATCTTAATCCAAATGCTACGTTCTCGTAGATAGACTTTGGAAAGGGAATTGATTTTTGGAAAACCATTCCAACACGATTACGCAGTTGCACCACATCTACAGATTTGTCATAAATATTTAGTCCGTCGATTTCTATTTCACCCTCTGATCTGAACGTGTCAATTAAATCGTTCATGCGGTTCATCGAGCGAAGAAAGGTTGACTTTCCGCATCCCGAAGGTCCGATAAAAGCTACCACCTTATTAGCTTGAATCTCGGTTGATACATTATGTAATGCGCGTTTACTGCCGTAATACACATTAAAATTCTCTGTTCGCAGTTTTATAGGATTGTCTTTTGCCATAGGTAATTTTCCGGTTGATATATCTTATTTTTTATTCCGAATCCGTGAACGAATAAATGTTGCAGTAAAGTTTAATATAAATGTCAACATCAGAAGAACAATTGTGGTTGCATATTGCTTAGGCATTGCTGCTTCCACATCTGGCGATTGGGTAGCAAGAACGAATAAGTGATACCCCAAGTGCATAAACTGGTCGGTTATTTTTGAAGGAAGTTCCGGCAATGAATAGACTGCCCCAACAAAAATAATTGGTGCAACCTCTCCTGCCCCACGTCCAACAGCTAAAATTGATCCTGTCAAAATTCCTGTCATAGAATTGGGCAATACAATGCGCCACACAGTTTGCCATTTAGTTGCCCCAAGCGCAAGGCTTGCTTCGCGCAATTCTCTTGGCACTGCACGGAGAGCTTCCTCCACAGATACAATAACCACAGGAAGTGTAAGAACCGCTAAGGTGGCTGCTGCCCAAATTAATGCAGGTTGTCCCCATACTGATGATGTATTGCCAAGTACTCCATCAATACCTGAGCCTATAAAATGCACAAAAAACCCGACACCGAACAAGCCGAATACTATGGATGGAACTCCTGCAAGAGTATTCACGCCGAACCGTACCGAGCGTGCGAATAATGAATTTTGCTTGGCATATTCAGTAAGATAAACAGCCGTTGCTGTTCCAACCGGCACACCCAATAATGCCATTGTGAGGACAAGGAATGTTGTTCCGTATATTGCTGGAAAAATACCGCCTTCGGTGTTGTTATTGCGAGGTGCTTGGGATAGAAACTCCCATGATATATTTGGAATTCCTTTGATTAGGAAATGTCCAAGCATCACGAGAGCAATGGTAATAACCATTGCAGCAGCCAAAAATGTAATGCTGACAATTGCTGCACCCAGAATTTTCTTACGAATAACAAATGGACGTGATTTCCGATTAGAAATAATTGATATCATACGATTGCAAATATGAAGCTATTTTCTTTATCTTATATTCTACACTGTTTCGAGTAATTCTACAACTCTCGTTTTAATTTCATCACGCACAATACGAAATTCATCCTGTGACATATTTTTTGGGTCTGCGATATTCCAATCTGCGCGGTTTTTAGCCTTCACAAAAGGACATTTGTCACCACACCCCATCGTGATAACATAATCATATTCTATTTGAGGAATTTCATCTAATGACTTTGATGTATGTACCGAAAGGTCATACCCAAGTTCAAGCATCGAAGTAATCGCTTTAGAGTTTACAATTCCTGATGGGTTCGAACCTGAACTATATGCCTCAATCTTTCCTGTTCCATACAGCTTAGCGAATGCTTCTGCGATTTGGCTTCTACATGAGTTTTCTATACATACAAACAATACTGTTTTCATAAGTTATCATTCTTCTAAGAATTTCAGCATACTCTGTTGCAACATTCAGGCTCTTTCACCATACGGCAACCCAATATTGCAAGGAATGAACCGATAAACGGTGCAAGAAGGTAAATCCATACTGTTGAGAATTGTCCTGAAATCAGTGCCGGAGCAAGTGACCTCACGGGATTCATCGAAGCACCTGAAATCGGACCGGCAAACATCGCCTCCAACCCAACTACACTTCCGATTGCGATCGCAGCGGTTATCCCTTTTTCTTTAGCTCCCGTTGAAACATTGATAATAACAAACATCAAGATGAACATCAGCACCACTTCAAGAATGAATGACTGAAGCTGACTTCCTGAGGGTAATGTTGCACCCATTGTCAAATTTTGCGGAAACATACCATACAACAGTATGCTTGCAACTATCGCTCCAAGAGTTTGACTGGCAATATATGGTAGTACTTCACGAGAGTCGAATCGTTTTGCTCTCCAAAATGCAAACGTAACAGCCGGATTGAAATGTGCTCCCGAAATATCACCAAGAGCATAAATAAGTGCAAGAACAACTAATCCAAACGTCATTGCAATTCCGATATGACTTACTTTTCCGCCTGTAACTTCATTGATAATTATCGAGCCTGTTCCACAGAACACCAAAATAAATGTTCCGATTGCTTCGGTGATATACTTCTTTCTTGCTATAAATTCCATTATTCTTTATACTCCTTGGAATTTCCGCGCAAGGCGTTTTTTAACAAACAGTTCTGTTACTAAATTTATACAGAAACTTATGATGAACAATAGCACACCAACAAAAAATAAGATATTATAGTGCAACGACCCCCAAATGACCTCACCCATTTCAGCACCGATAGTCGCAGCAAGAGTACGCACAGGCTCCGTAAACGAACCTGAAAATATTGCTGCATTACCAGTTGCCATGAGTGCAATCATCGTTTCGCCGAAAGCACGTCCAATTCCCAATAGAACAGCAGCAACAACTCCCGGAAGTGCCGCAGGAAGCATAACCTTGAAAGCTGTCTCCCACTCGGTTGCTCCCAATGCAAGAGATGCTTCACGATATGTCTTCGGCACACTTGTAAGCGCATCATCTGTAATTGTAAAAATGATAGGTATGACTGCTACCGCCAAACCAAATCCTCCGACAAGGGCATTCAGACGGTATTCCAAACCAAAGAGCGACTGCATTAAGCTGGCAACAATCATCAAGCAAAAGAAGCCCACCACAACAGACGGGAATCCAGCCAATATCTCAATTGTCGGCTTGATAATTTCCCGAAGCCAGCGTTTTGCAAAAAAAGCGGAATAGACAGCTGCCAATATTCCTAACGGAGCACCAATCAATATTGCAACAAAAGTTGCTTTAGCTGTACCGATGAATAGCGGCAACAATCCAAACTTTGGATCTTCTCCGACAGGTTGCCATACCTTGCTCATCAAGTTTTCCCAAATTGATCTGTTCTGACTGGCAGCAACAGCTTCAGAAACAGGAGTTTCGGCAGGTTTTTTAATTTCTTCTATTTCAGGATTATAAACATCAGGTGAATTACTTTCAGCTTTTGTTCCGTTCTTATTAGTAGCAGTATCGGTATCATCTGGAAGTGAATATTCCTCGGGCTTGCTATTTTCATCAGTTGACCCGATAGGACGGACATTCTCGGATTTAACCGTCTTCCCTGAAAATATCCCTGCCGCCTCACGAAACACAAATATAAATATGAGAACGATCAATAAGATAGAAGCACCTGCGACTACTTTAATTCCCGTTTCGGCAATCCATTCTCCCCAGCGGATCTTTCGTTTAGTCAGAGTGTTTTTCATACTTTCTGCCATAATGGAAACCTTTTATCAAATTCAAATTGATGAACCGCTCTTACAAAAAACAAACCTCAACAGTTTTCAGCATCAGAAGACCGTGAGGTTTGTTTCAAAATTCGTATTTTTGGATGAAACACGCAAATTAAATCTACATAATCCAACTCTCTTACTTTTTCAAAGGAAAGTAACCCACTTCCTTAATAACTTTCTGTCCTTCTTTTCCTAATACCCAATCAACAAACTTTTTAATATCACCCGTCGGACGTTCTCTTAGGTAGAAATACAAGAAACGGGAAACAGGATATTTTCCAGAAAGGATATTATCTTCTGTCGGCAATACATAATCTGAACCTTCTTTTTCGGCAAGTGCTACTTCTTTAACATCTTTTGCATAAGCCGCTCCTCCGAAACCTATTCCGTATTTGTCTTTTGCTATCGCATTTACCACTGCTGCTGTACCGGGCATATTTTGAGCTGACGCATCAAAATCTTGTTTTTGTAATATGTGCTCTTTGAAAAATTCATAAGTACCGGAATTATTTTCACGGCTGTATAAGAGAATTTTCTTATCCGGTCCACCCACTTCTTTCCAATTTTTTGTTTTTCCTGTGTAGATAAGCCTTACTTGCTCTAAAGTTAATTTTTTAACCGGATTTGATTTGTTTACATACACACTTAAACCGTCTCTTGCTACTTTAATTTCCAAACCTTGAGATTTGTACTTCGCTTTCAATTGATCAACTTCCGCAGGTTTTATCGGGCGACTTGAATTACAAATATCTGTTGTGCCATTAATCAAAGCGGCGATACCCGTTCCTGAACCTCCGCCTGTCACCTGAAATTGTATATTCTTATCAGGAAATACTTCAGTCCATCTCTGGGCTAGAATAACCATCGTATCCGAACCTTTAATCGTTATCGTTGTACTTGCCGGAGCAAATGCAAACAAAGCAACACACAATATTCCAAAAAACAATGATTTCATTTTCATTTGAGCATTTTTTTATTCTAAAAATTGAAATTTACACCACAAAAATCTTACTTTTCTTGATAATTTCAATGTTACGATTCCATAACATTGAATAACCATACTACTCAATCAGCGATACAAAGATATTACTTACTACTATAAAAAACATAAACTAACAGACATTCTATTCTATTCCTCACTATAAAATTTCTACATATATTAAAGATTCAACTTCACATAAGATTTTATCTTTGTGTTAATAAAGCATATTGGCATAAAAACCTGTAAACATTATTTTCTACTTTTAAAATACAAAAACCGGAACATACGAGTATGCTCCGGTTTTGTGTTATCCAATGATGATTACTTTATAAACATCATTTTCTTCGAGATGCTTACACCACCAGCATTAAGCGAGTAATAATAGACTCCTGCTGTAATATTATGCTCAGAGGCATTGAATGGGATTGAATATGTGCCACCAACCATTGAACCGGATACAAGTACTGCTACTTCACGTCCAAATATATCTGTGATTGACAAACGTACACTTGTTGATTGTGCTAGTTTGAATTGTAGATTTGTTACGTCTGAGAATGGGTTCGGCTGGTTATCATACAATACAATTCCATTTGTTTCACCATCTTCTACACCTGATGTACTTGTTGTAACTAATACTTCAGTTGTATCGGAGGATGTTGAACCGCAATCGTTAGATACGATACACCAGTACTTACCTGCATCTCCGGTTGTTTGAACATCAAATTTTGTGTAGAATTGATTAGCTGATGAATCAGTTGATACTGATGTACCATCATGGAACCAATGATATTTCGTTGATGCATCTGAAACAGTTGCTACGGCAAAGCGAATCAAGCCACCTTTTTTAACACTAATTTTCTTTTCAGATGGACCATAAACGAATGGAGCAGTTTTAACATTTACAACAGCTTCTTTCGATAGTATCTCACCGCATTCTCCTGTGACAGAAGCAACATATTTACCACCTTCTGTTACTTTAATTGCAGCAAAGTCTAAAGTTGCAAGCGTAGCACCTGCTACATCTACACCATCTTTAATCCATTTGTTAAGTGTACCTTCGCCGTCTGCTGTTACGGCTAATTGTGCAGGTTTATCTTGACAAACTGCGATTGACATCGGATCTGTAACTGTTGTTGCTTTCTTGAGGGTAACTGTTGCATTCGCTGATGTTGTTGATACTGTTCCCGTTGTTGTTGTTACTACCACGTTATAATCTGTTCCTGCTTCTGCTGCAGATGCTCCGTTGATTGATAGTGTTGCTGTCTTTGTACCTGTGTATTTGCCGCCCTCAGATAATATTTGTGTTCCTTTACGCCATTGATATGCAAATTGCAATCCTGATGCGCCGGTTATTGAAGGACTGGCTGTCAACGTTGTTGTTTGACCCGGGCATACTGTTACTGCTGCAATTGCAGGTATTGTAAGTTTTGCCACTGACAATGAGAATGTAAGAGTACTGTCACCGCCACATGCTCCTATTACTCGTACTTTATAGTTACTTGCTGCGTCTGCAGGTGTTAAATTTCTTATAGTTAACACTGATGTCGTTGCTCCGCTGATTCTTGTATTATCATTAAGCACTACACCGCCTTTTAACCATTGATATTGAACAGGGGTTAAGTTATTATTAAAGCCTATTGTTGCTTCTGCTACATTTACTTCAAAACGTACTGAACCGGCTTCTTGTGCCACTTGGCTTGCAGGAGGAGTAAGAATTTGTGTCGGTTTAGCTACATATACCACTGCTGTTGCAGAAGTATCGAAGTTCTTTCCGCATGATGTTGCAATAATTGCACGGTAATTACCCGATGCACCGTATTGAACGTTTGTAAGAGTAAGAGAAACAGCATTTGCTCCGCGTACTTCGTCTGCATTGAACTGGTTAAACCCGTTTGTTAGATTTACACCGTCACGTTGCCACTGATAGCCCCAAATTCTTCCTTTGGTTGCTATTACTGAAAGTACAACGCTGCCCCCGCGACATGCTACTTGTGAAAGTGGTGGGGTTGAGATTATCACCGGCTCATTCACTCTCAGGAATACTGAGTATTGATAGGTCAATGTATCTACGAATGTAAACTCTGCCGCACCGTCCTTGATAATTGCATTAAGTGCATAATTATCTTCATCAAATGTGTTTGTATTAAGAATTGTCAATGTTGATGTAGATGTTCCAAAGATTCTTACACCATCATCAAAAATCGGGATACCACCCTTTGTCCATTGATAACGGACATTTGAAGGTAACACAGGAAGTGTAAATGGAGTAGGATACATACTTGTAAATGAAACTGTCGGAGATAGAACAGAGGTTCTTCCTGCGCAACCGCTATCAATAGCACCACCTACAAAATTTGCAACTGGTATCAATTCGTGAGCACCCATATATGGAGGAACCCGTCTGATAACATCATTGAAGTCAACATTTGTATTACCAACTGATGTGTTGTTATATGAATTTGATCCGCGAAGTTGTGGGTCCATTGCACCTAAGTAGGTACTAATTGGTCCTGCGAATGTAACAGTTTTCGATACTGAATTAGCATCTTTAGCCGTAGCAGAACGGAAGGAAGCGAGAGTTGCCTGGCTTGTTCCGCCTGTATAACCTATGAATGAACCTGCTGAATAAATATTGTTATAGTTCGACTCAGTAGGGTAAGCAGTATTACTATGGTAATAAGCATATCCGGCACCGCGATTATAGATAATATTATTTACTATACGTGTGTTAGCACCCGGAGAAATCAAATACAATGCCGAAGCCAACGATGAAGAAAGAGTATTAACATTGATTGTATTTTGAAAAATATTTACAGTATTAAAGCTCGAAGCATAGATACCATAAGTATTTACTGTTGCATTTCCAATATTGATCATATTATTTGCAATCAATGTAGTTGATCCTGTAACCGATGTATTCGAATTAAAGTTAATACCAAAACCGGAACGAGGTATATTGATTGTATTCTGAAGAACGGTTGCGCTGTTCTGTATAAGATTAAGGTAGATACCATATATCGGCGATATATTTGCCGAGTTTGATGTAATTGTATTTTTCTGAATCAATGGAACAGTATATCTTTGAATAGAGATACCACGCGTAAAGAAATCATTAATTTTATTACTTGTAATAACAACTCCCGATACAACAGGCCCGCTACCGCCACCATCTAAATTCATCGCGTAGTCGCCGGCGTTGAATGTATTGTTCGTAATTGTCAAGTCAGCCATCGTATTTGCAGGCTCGGAATAAATCAAAGCATCTTCAGTAATTGTTGTCGGTGTGGATGCTGCAACTGTTCTTCCGTTCAGCACACAGTTTTGAATTCTAATATTTTGATTTCCGTTACGCAACCAAAAAATTCTACCTGCTGTTGCTGAGTTAACAGTAAATGTTAGATTTTGGAATGTAATATTATCCGAAGCATTAATCTGAGCTGCATAATTGTTATTTCCAACACTGTTTGCAGAACTTATGATAACGTTCGAAACATTACCGCCCGCCGCAGCGTCAGGTCCAAAAAGGATAGGAGTTTGATTAGATGCACCGGGAAAACCGTTTGGTACAAATGTTGAAAGTTGACCGAGCAACATCTGATCATTATATGTACCGGGGCGTATTCTGAATTCAATGGCACCCAATAGACCACCGAAAGTCAACGCAGAACCGACATTGGTAAGATTTGGGAACCAAGCACCCGGCACTACTGTACCACCCACATAATAAACTTTAGGATTTGCCGGAGTTCCACCTAACAGAGCAGGAGCAACCGAAGCAACAAGAGTGTTATTATTAGGATTACTGTCACCTGCCCCTTGCGAGCCTATGGCACCGGATATAGTTACCGTTACATTGTAAGGATTAAGCGCATCTGCAAGGTCAACGCCTGCAAGAAGAGGCAATTTCACCAACACACTTGCTCCGCTTGCCAAAGGACCTGTAGCCCATGTAAATGAACCGGAACCGCTTGTTGGACCGTTGAAACTGTAATTTACTACAACCGAAGTTAAGCTGGAGCCTGAAATATTCTTCAAAGTAAAGCCTACATCATATTGACCTGCAGGTATAGGCGCAGATTGACCTGTAGAACCTCCGGGAGTTGTTAGAACCAAACCGACAGGAGACGGGTCAGGGAATGGAGGAGTAATATTGATAATATAATCTTCCCACTCACCCATTGCAGGACCGCTACATGGATCCGGAGGGCTATTGTAACCTGTATAACCACCCCATTTAATACGCATTCTTGTACGACCGGTTCCCGCAGATGCAGGCAGGTTAATTGGTATATTCTGTGTACTTGTACCGCCGGGGATATTTGTATTTGAATATACAGTTTCAGTTGATGTCCACTGGAATACACCGTCTCTGTTAATGTCTATATAAACATAAAGAAAACCGGCTCCGTATTGCCAGTCTTGGTTAATCGACACTGAAAGACTTGCAGGAATTGTAGCGATAACTACCGGCTCCGAAAAACCGGAGGAAGTATAATCGTTATTACCACCGTTCGTAGCACAGTTACCCGTAGAATTATTCAAACTACCCAATGTAACATTAGTGATACCACCGCAACCGTTATAGTTGGCATACCACGAAGAAGGGATACAATTTATACCCTGAGCAGAAGCTGCCGTGGGGATAAGAAACCCTATTGTCACTGCTGCGATCGCAGTTACAATCGAATACCTCAATGCTTTGGCAAAAAGGTAATTAAAAACATTCATACAACATCTCCTTAACAATTAAAACTTAAAAAAAATACTAATAATATTTACAACTTATGATTAATTTACAACTTTTGAACCTATCGTATCACCCGCTTATTTTTCACTGTTATCTTTATTCAATAACCCTATCTTTCAACCTTACAAAGAACTTATTTTTTTGATTTGAATCAACACAAAACCCGTTATTACTTGATTAAAATCAACATAGAAATCTTTCGCGAATTTATCATTTCTTTCAATAGCATCCAAACTTTTTCTTTTGCAAGAACACAAAGTGCATATTTAAGCTCATCTCACACTATTTACCCGGCATATTGCCACGAGGAAGATTAAAAATGCTGTCTTTGTACTTAGATTCATCCATACATTTTTTAAAAACTAAGAATGCCTTATCTGCGTCGATATTTTTTTGAGAACCTATAGATTTTTGACGATTCATTTCAACTAACATTAAATTATGGAAGTTTTCGATGCATTCCCTTATCTTTTTTGTGTCACCTCCACTGTTTTCTATACATTCGCAGCCTTTTTCGCCCATCTGTTCACCGGGTGATGTTGCACACGATGAAAACGACAATCCCAAAGTAACTCCTAATGTCAATAATGTTTTACACTTCATATTTTGTCTTATTTTCTTGTAATGTGGTTATAAACGTCAAAATAGTTTCACCGGAAAAAAAAAATTTTTTGACTTAAATCAATTTATCGAAGACCATAATTTGACTTAAATCAATTTTAACAACCCCCAATCCAATCTTCTACTCTAAACGCTGGCTTATATTAATCGTTTTTTTGACAACGTCACCCTTATAAAAGCTAATACTCTTTACATCGGACGAAATGACAATATTCATCGAACTTTGAGACAAATACCCCGATCCGTAGTAAAATTCATGCCTTTGGGACTGACCGTTTTTAAGATGGATAACAGCATAGGTATATCCGTCTTTGCTGTCAATCTTAATAGTTGAAGATTTGCTGTCATTTGCTTTCTTGAATACTTGCAGCGATGCGCTGTTATTTCCCGCAAAAATATATGTACCGTCGTTCGTAGCCGATGCTGCCGTTACCATACTGCGGGCATCTTTTAAATCTGAAAAGCCGCTTTGCTTTTTTGGCAAAAATTCGAATTCACCTTTACCGTTACCTCGGAGAAATGCTCCCTGACCTGCATCGTAACGCCATGCTTCACGATCCGGTCCGTAGAAATTACCGATTGACAGGATATCCAAATTCCCGTCGCCGTCATAATCCTGTATTGAGGTGCCAAATAGGGGTGCAGCTTGTATCATTAACGGTAACGGCTGAAAACGGAATTTTCCGTTGCCAAGATTTTCTACATAACAACTCTGATAATTTGTTGCTTTTAAATATACTGCTGAATCTATTTGGTTTTTTGGGAACATCGAAGGGAAATCCGACAATGCAAAGTCAACATATTTTGGAAATTTTTTATGAAGATATGGCATTTGATTATACATAGCATTAAATACACGCAAAGGATATTGTTTGCCCTCGCTGTAATAGGTCATTACATGATCAACACTGCCGTTTTCATCAATATCTCGAGAATATAGTTCAATAGGAAATTCTTCCGATGCTTTGTATCTGGAATTCAGTCCTAAATTACCGAGTATATAGTCAATATCTCCGTCGTTATCAAAATCACCGGCGTTGATACTGTTCCACCAGCCAAATTCTTTATCAAGCCCGCTTCCTGAAGTTACCTCTTGAAATCTTTCGCCCGTGTTTTTATAAATATGAGGTGTCATCCATTCGCCTACTACTATCAAGTCAATTTTTCCGTCATTATTAAAATCTGTCCATAACGAAGAAGTAACCATTCCAACGTGCATAACATCATGGCAAAGCTGATCCGTTACATCAATAAATGTACCGTGTTCATTCAGAAGCAAAAAGCTCTGAGGAAAAGTCGGATATTTCCCGGGTACATTTCGTCCGCCTACAAATAGATCCAAATCCCCGTCATTATCAAAATCACAAGCAGTCACAGTTGAGGTACTCGACAGCATTAAAGGTAATATACCTTTTGTGAAATTCCCCTTGCCGTCGTTGATATACAGTCTGTCTTGCAGTAAAGTCGGGTCCTCGATGCTTCCTTCATTACCGCCGCTTGCTATATACATATCCAAATCACCATCGCTGTCAGCATCAAAAAGCAGAACTCCTTGATCTTCATAGAGGGAATCAGCAATGAGTGCAGCTTGAGGAGAAGATACAAAACGTCCATTTGATTTCTGTATAAATAAACTTGATGCAAAACCCTGAGGCCCTCCAATGACAATATCTTCAAAACCGTCACCATTAACATCACCCACAGCCATGCTCGGACCGTTTATCGAAAGACGATTTGGTAAGAGTCTCTCCTGAAAAAAATCGTCATACACATTTTCAACATGGTTAAAATTTAAGCTGCTGTCAGGAAGAACAGAAGAAAAGACAGTTAACTTCTCATCCACCGGAATTGTTTTTACAGCAACTGCATTTTCTTCCTTAAAAATGATTTTTTGATTTACCTTTACATTTTTTAATTTCTGCTCTGCTCCTCCGAGCCATGAAACTGTTACCTCGTCGATACGATTGGCAGTGCCCACTCCAAAATGTGCAAACCCGTCATCGGATGATGCAAAACCTCTGGAACGGTTAAGTTCAATTATTTGCGAGACTCCGTTATAAGAGACCTTGATTCTTGCACCAAGCCCTTCTGTGTTTTTGTCTTTGCCGATTAGCTTTACTTGCAAGTAGTTTCCTAAATTATGTTCACGGCTCATATTTCTATATACTGTTGCCATAGTATCAATATTATTGAGAACTAAATCCAAATCACCGTCATTGTCAAAATCAGCATAGGATGCAGCCACAGTATTATATGGAACTTTAAAGCCCCATTCTTCACTGGTGTTTTTGAACGATAAATCTCCATTACTCCTATAAAGGAAGTTATTGACATGAGTTCTGGGTAATTTCCTAAAGTATGGATCAAGGTCGAGGTCTTCCGTATTCATGCGTCTTACAGTATCTTCCATCAATTCTGCAAGATCGTTCAATCCCATATTACGAAGAATATCTGGGGATGCTGCATGACGAATAGCGTCCCTGTCCATAATATCATATTTTATGCCATTCGTAACCAATATGTCTTTCGAGCCGTCATTATTAAAATCCGCAAAAAGTGGAGTCCAACTCCAATCGGTTTGGGCAACACCAGCTAAGTATCCTATATCACTAAATGTCGCGTCACCCATATTAAGTTGCAATGTATTTTTAACCATTTGAGACGAATCATAAAGACTGCTGTACACAGAGAGCGTCTCGAATTGTGTATTCCTGCGTTTATGATTATCAGGCAACATATCAACAGTCATGAAATCTATAAAGCCGTCATTATTAATATCTGCCGCATCGCTACCCATACTGAAATAACTTGTATGCCTTGTTGCAATTTTTGTTACATCTTTAAATGTACCGTTTTGTTGGTTCATATACAGATGATCGGGTTCTTCAAAATCATTGGCTACATAAATGTCTAACCATCCGTCATTATTATAATCTGCTATACTCGCACTCAAACCAAATCCTTTGTGAAGTATCCCTGCTTTTTCCCCTACCTCCGTAAACGTATTATTACCATTATTTTGATAGAGTTTGCTCAATACACCGCCGGACTTGTAATCCATGTGGGATATTCCGTTTACAACTAAATACATATCCAAATCACCGTCATTATCATAATCAAAGAATGATGCTTGAATGCTGTTTCCTGTAAAGTTCAATCCGAATTCTCTTGCCTTATCGGTAAAAGTACCATCACCATTGTTTATATACAAACGATTTGGTGTGAAATTGTACTCAGCAACATAAATGTCCAAATCTCCGTCTGCGTCAATGTCAACCATTGTTGTTCCAAAGGAACATGAAGCCGAATCACCCACACCTGCAGATTCAGGTGCTTCCTCGAACTTAAGATTCCCCTTGTTGATAAATAATTTATTGGGACGCATAAATCGAGTCATATAAATATCAGTCAGCCCGTCACCATTAACATCCCCTACTGCTACACCTCCTGCAGCTATATTAAACAACTTACTGCCTTTTTTCAAATCCTTGACAGGAGGTATAAGATTATTAAACCTCAATCCAGTTTCATCTTCAGTGAGCAGTTCGAACACAGCTTCCTTTTCGGGAGTTATTGAACTTGCAGTTTGTGTTTTACCTTTTGCTTCTGCAGGATTTGTTTTTGGCTTAACTGACAGGGCTTTTTTGGTTTTGATCCACTCTGCAGTACATACGAATATGCTGCACCGAAAAAAAGTGTGGATAAAATAAATGTGATTGATAGTAAACGTGAAGTTTTCATAGAAGATTCGAAAAAATTTAGTTGCTACGATGTAGTATTGTTTCAAATTGAACAGTAAAAGAAATGCTTCTCATAAATCAGTATAACACTATATTTTTATGATTACCACACGTTGCTTTTCAATAACTCAACCGGGTATTTCGTAAGTTTAATTCTTTATACTGTTATGTTTTTTGAACAGATAATTGGAATATACCTTTTTTTTCTGCAAATCCCAAAAGCAAGTCCAATAGATTTTTGAATTTACACCTAAAACATTCTCTAAAACTTATTAGTCTGAAAGCGGACTTTCTATAAGTTTCAAAGCTGCGCTCCCCTGCGCAATCTGAACTTGTGCACCAAATGGGAGGGTTACTTTTTCAGACTGATGTCCATAAAGAATGTTGCCAAGGCACGGTAGTTTTGCCCGTTCGGAGTATTCCTTCAAGACTTCATTCATCGGTCGCTCGGGAACGGAAGATTGACGTACAACGCTTGCTGTAAATTGTCCGAAGCACAACCCTGCAAGTTCTTTCCACAACCCGATATTTTCGCAATGGGACAGCATTCTGTCGATACGATACGGGTCTTCACCAATGTCTTCAACAAGAAGTATTCCATCATTCCAATCAGGGGTGTATGGCGTTCCAAACAGTGTAGTCATTACAGATAAATTACAGCAGTATAATTTTCCTTTTGCCCCTCCGTTATAGAACCTCTCACCATTAATAATATTCTTCTGATAGAATTTAGGCTCGGATAGTATTCCCCAAAACCATTCTTCTGCAAATGGATTGAATGTATCCGCCATATCAACTGAGGGCATTGCTCCTGAAAAAGTAACAAGTCCGGTCTTTCTGAATATTGCTGATTGAAGTGCGGTAGTATCCGAAAATCCGACTACTATTTTCGGATTTTTCCTGATAACATCATAATCCAACTGATGTAATAATCGAGATGTTCCATAGCCTCCCCTTGCACAAAATATTGCATCTATATTTGGATTTGCAAACATTTCTTCAATATCCGATCGACGTTCTTCATCAGTTCCTGCAAGGTAACCTCCCCAACTGTTTCTCGCAGAACGTCCCAATTCCACATGATAGCCACAACGTTCAAGGTAAGAAACTCCCCTGTCCAATCGCGAAGAATCGCGCTGAGGTGAAGCCGGTGAAATCACCCCGATTGTAGCATTTTTCTTTAATGCTTTCGGTTTTTGAATTATCATTTACTGCACTTTATAGTACGAACATAACGAAGGGCGAACTTTCTTGCGCTCGCCCTTCGTTTAAAATCATATAATTATACCTGTTATTATTTACTGAAACTTGAACGATGCCACGCTTTTTTCAAAAATTGGTAAATATTCAGATTCCATCGGTTTGAACCAGTTTAATGTAATTCTGAACATCTTATCGCCTTTGATGGCAAAATAAACGCGGCTATTCACATCCTTAGCAAACGAATAGTTTATCAAATATGCTTTCACACCGCTAATTGTAGTTGCTGTTGCATTCGTAGCTTTATATCTTGCTTTGTTATCAGTAACAATCTTATCTAAATTCTGTTGTTTCGAAGCATCAAAAACATCAACTTGCACAGTGCAGTCCAAACGATCTCCTACATAATTTGCACTGGCAAGAGTACCTTTTACACTTGTGCGGGTACCTGTGAAATTATCAGGAACACTTATCGAGAAACCATTACCTGATATTGATCTCATTGTTTGGGATGGAGGAGCAGGCTCAGTTTTCACAGTGTCTCTTTTTACTTCTTTTGGAGCAGGAGCTACTGCGAGAGTTACTGAACCGATAATCTCATCAAACGATGTGCGGTAAGAATCAAATGTACCTCCGAAAGCACTCAATTCAACAATAGTTACATACATACTGTCTTTCATTGCAAAGTATTTTTCACTTTGAAATTTACCGTCGCCTAATTCAAAGCTGCATGAAAGTTTAGTACCTGCCACTCCGCCAAGTGTCGTTTTTTCGGGAGCAGTATATGATTCTGCTGTAAACTCCTTACTGTCTGTAACGATTTGGTCAAGTGTTTTACCCTCAGTTTTCATTGCAGATATTGAAATCTTAGCCCCTGCTATACCCTCTGCATCATATTTGTTAAAGCGTTCTACAACTGTATTTGACGAGAATACAACAGCTTGAGCACCTGCTTGTTTCCGTAGCATCCAATTGGATGGATACTTCATACCGAACCCGAGAGCTTCATCTGTATATGACTCCATTCCGGTAATTGCGACAGGCTCGGCTTTCTTTGCACCACCGCAACCAATAAGAACTATTGTAAGTAAAAAAGCAGCCAAAAAACTTTTGTGCCATGTTTTCATGATATTTTCCTCAAGTGTATGGGTTATGAAAGAAACAAACAGTATAAAACAATATGATATGCAAAAATAACGACCTTTTTATCATGTGCAAAGTAATGTTTTGTTTTTAAGTTCTGACAATTCAGTTTTATCAACATAAACATCTATTTGAACAACATCTATTCTAATAGTTTATCTATACTATATTCTTCAATTCATTTTCTGACAGACGATATGGATACCAACCTTTTAAATGGCTTGCTCCTAATTGATTATAGAAATTAATGGCGTTTTTATTCCAATCCAACACCTGCCACTCCATCCGTCCGTTACCCCTCTCCACAGCAAGCTGTGCCAAAAACCGGAAAAGCTGATACCCTGCTCCTTGTTTCCGATATTCAGGAAGTACAAATAAGTCCTCCAAATACAACGTAGGCTTCGCTAAAAAACTTGAATATGTCTCGAAAATAATCACATATCCTACCGCTATACCGTCCATAAACCCTAAATAGGATTCAAATCGCGGATTTTCTGCAAAGCAATCTTTTCGGAGACGTACACGAGCCTCCAAATCCGGCGGATCAAGTTTTTCAAATTCTGCAAGGGCAACTATTAGTCCTATTAGTTTGTCAAAATTATCAGGTGTTACTTTTTCAATTGTAAAAGAGTTGTTCATAGTTTTTTGAAATTTATAAATCTTACAGTTTTTATTTAATAGGTTATTGAAAGCGCAACATATTTTATCAAAATTTTGTACAACACCGACATACACTCTCCGAACACTGTTATGATAAATTGAATATATCTCGCGAAGGGCTTCACAGGGTATTGCAGAGTTTCACAATGTTATTACTTAATATTCAAATTATAGAGGATATACATTGTGGAGGATATATGACAACCGGATAAGCACATAGTATGCAATTACATACAAAACTATCATTGGAACATACAAATTTACGCAAACCAATACATTCCTCTTCTAAGAATTTTCTGAACCATTGCAGGCTTAAAATCAATCTAAACCGCAACTTTATCAACTTCCCAATCACCCAAAGATATTTAACCTACACGGTATTTTGCCAAAAAGCGGTATTTTTGAATATTGATAGTAAGTTTAACCTAATCAAAAGAGAATTATATGATAAAAAGCATGACCGGATTTAGTAAAGCCGAAATAAGCGATAACGGAATTACTGCAAGTGTAGAGATAAAAAGTGTGAACGGACGTTATTTGGAAACCTCTGTAAAGATGCCCAAGAACCTCAATCACAAAGAATTTGATGTTCGCGAGGCAACTCGCAAAGCTCTTACACGCGGTAGCGTGTTTGTGAATATTAATGTTCAGCAAGGTACTGCATCCCAGGCAATGCAACTCAATGAAGAGGCGGCAGCAGAATATTTTGCAGCAATCGAGAAACTCAAGAAACGTTTAAAAATCAAAGAACCTATTACTCTCAGTCATCTTTTTGCTTTTGCCGAAGGTATGGTAGAAAGCAAACAAGATGATGCTTCGGAAATGATCTGGAAATTAGTTTCAAAATCCTTAGCTGAATCACTGAAAGAACTTGACGTAATGCGCAAAAAGGAAGGCAATGAAATTGCCAAAGATTTGCGCAACCGAATTAAAAACATAGAAGATTCTCTTGCCAAGATTGAAGATAAAGCCGTACAGAGAATTCCGGAAGAGCGCGAACGCCTTCGACAAAGAATCGCTCTATTATTTGAAAGCGATGAAATTGACGAGCAACGCCTCCAAATGGAAATTGTTATCTTAGCCGACAAACTTGATATTTCGGAAGAATGTGTGCGTTTACGCAGTCACATCAAGTTTTTCCATGAAACAATGAAGCAAACTGATGCTGTAGGACGTAAACTGAATTTCTTACTCCAAGAGATGCACAGAGAAGTGAATAC
>JACPWH010000202.1 GCA_016197185.1 Ignavibacteriota bacterium | reverse complement strand
TCGAAGCTTATGTTTTTAAACATTAGCGAGAAAAGATCTCTCGAAGATGATATGTTAGGCGATCCAATTTAGTCATTTTATTTTTTACATTTAGTATAATATTGCCTACAGAGAAGGCCTGTTAAAAAATTACCTATAATGTGTTACACCTGACCACCTGAAAAGATTTCTTGCTAAGCAATCTTCTTCATAGGAAAATGGTTTTTTTAATTCGTGGGAGAACTCCTATGTCTTATTGTGGGTCCTATTCCTTTACAGAGAAGTTTCGTGCTACTTTATATCCTCTGCTGCTGCTTGTTAAACCAGAAAGCCAGGAAATAAATGGCTATGACAAAAATGTCACCCATTTTCAAGAAGAAATTAATCCTGAGCTAAGAAAGTCACTTTGGACCTTTGCTTTAGGTACCATCCTTCTGGTAAGTTTCCCTATTTTCCTCTATGCAAAAAGAAAAGCGATCAAATCTTACTACTACTCAATGGAACAAAATTCTTCATTAACTCAGACAGACGTACTGGCATGTCTAGTGAGTAGCGCTCTCATAATCGGACTTCATACCTATTACAAAGCGCTACTTGTTTTTCTCGAAAGGCGAAAATATTTTCTTCTATACAGCGAGATAAAAGATTGCACTCATAATATGTTAAAAGATGTGTTTTTAAAAGATTGTATTTTTAAAAGGGATACAAGCGATCAAGAACTAGGTTTAGACACTCTCGATGGAAAACTTAAATTACTCGCTGAAATTTGGTTCCGTCAAACAGAGATACGTATAAGTAAAGCCGCAAGTAGCATAGAAGTTGCTACTCATAAGCTCAAACTAGTGCAACTTGTCCACCTCTTTCGAGAGCCCACCTTTTCGTCTCGAAGTTTTACTTCCTTTGAAAACCAGAAAGTGTGGATAGGTAAACGAGATGATGAAGGCAATCCAACAGGGGGGCGATTCTATACTGCTGATGAGCTGGCAACATCAAAACAGCTTATTTTAGAGATTGCGGATCTTTACAAATGTTAGCCCTTTCCGCCTTCCTTATCTCAGTCAGCAGCACATGTGTATGGGAAAGACCCTAAGAATGGAGAACTTCTCGAATGGTTTTTATACACCAATCTTCCCATAAACTCCTTAAAAGACGCCATTAAGATTACTCACTATTATGCTCTACGTTGGATCATAGAAGATTATCATAAGGCTTTAAAAACTGGTCTAAGAGCTGAAGACCTGCAGTGCAAAACGGCCCATGCCCTATTTGCGACGATATCCATCATGAGTATTGTAGCTCTGCGACTAGTCAATTTAAGAGAGAAGCTAAGAATAGCTCCTGAAGAATCGGCTGAAAAAAGTGGACTGAGTAGAGAAGAGATAAAAGTATTAGAAGCCTATTTAAAGAGAGAAATTAAGACTGTGAAATGTGTAGCTCTTGCGATAGGTAGGCTGGGTGGGCATCAAAACAGGGCTGGTGATGGGATGCCGGGATTATTAGCTCTATGGTGGGGAATGAGTCGCTTTTTGACAATTATGGAAGGTGTTCAATTAGCAACAATTTAAATTTTAAAAAAATGGGTAAGGGTCAGGGTTATGACCTCTTCGGAGCTATTCGTGGAAGCAGAGTTAGAGCTCACGGATAATATTATACTGAACACAATTAAAAGGCATGTCGATTGAAAAGTACTCCGCCTATTTCCACATCCATGTTTTGGGACAAGCCAGAGTAGGTTTACATTTTGCTCATATGAGGATCTCTAAAAAGCATTTTCTAAAAAAGCCGATCGCTAATTCTTATTTAGAGAATACTCGCGCTTATTGCGATTCTGCTTTGGAAAGAGAAGGAGAGGTGCTTCGCAATAAGGCAGAACTCTTTTTACTGCGCAATTTTGGCTCTGCCAAGACTCTCAGATGGCCTGTCGAAGTACACCTTTACCTTTTATCAAGTTTACTTTACTTCTTCCTCTAACTTAAAAACCATCTATCGACCCTTCGCATGCCCTTTTTTCTTATGATGTTTCATCACCGTACGCGCCGCTACTTCTTTTGCCCTTCTTCCATAACGACCTGTTTTTTCTGCACTCTCTAAAATATGCTCGTACATTTTTTGTTCTTTCCTGCCGACACCTTTAAGATGTTTCCTTCCAGGCATAATACACCTCCTTGTCTAAATTCCTTTTTCAAGGCTAAGCCTTTTACTATAGGGCAGTAAAGAGTTCCGAGCTCTTTCTTAAAAAACTTATGCCCTATAAAATCTCGATAGAAAACTCTTCAACGCAAAGGGATGCACATAACTGTCGCTGTTTGCCCGCGAAAAGGACGTTTTTCAAGAACCTTAACTCCTCGCTTGCAATACCAAGGCACATTACGAGGCTCCGTTGTATAAACGTAGAGCTTATCTTGACCCAATTTTTTCGCGATAGAAGAGACGAATTTCAATAATTCTGTTCCAACTCCTTTGTCTCTTTCTTCTAGCACTACGTGCAAGCTTCCTATCCATAAAGCTGTTTCGGGAAAATCTGCAAATTCTGAAGCTCTTTCCTGTTTCAAAGCAATGGTACCAACTGGCACTTTTTCTTTTAAAATGACCAAGGTGATAGGAAGGTCTTCGCTACTGCTTAACCTTTTCATAAAAGAGCCGTAAAGCTTTTCCTTTGTTAAAGTAGCATCGTGAGTATGCCAGTCATCGTAAATCCATTGAACTAAAGTAGGAATAGCTTGAGGGCAATCTTGCAATAAGGACAGTTGCATACCACGAAAAGAGAAGAAGCTCTCATTTATGGCTTGGACAGATAATTGAATCATCAAACGTTTCTCGCTACTTATATTTTTAAGAGATACATCCTCTTGTGCATGAACATATTCCATTGTCAGAGTAAACATCCCTGTTCCAATAATAAATAATCCCAATAACGTCCTGGACGTAGGTATTTTAGCATTAAAAGCTTTCCTTCGCATTTCGCTTCCAGGAGTCAAGTAAGAAGAAAAGTGTCGACACGCTATAAGCTTTGTAGGATAGAAGGGAGAAAGTGAATGTGTAAAACTGCGCGAAAAGGCCTTTGTTGCGAATGAACGGAAAAATGGAAGTGCTTTAGTCACGCCACTACCTGTTACTGGAAAAACCATAACAACCTCCTTTTTTAGCTTTGTGTAGTTTCAATCCACGTTCAAGTAAACCCCAAAATTAGATTTTTGCCAACCCCCTCTTCTTCTCTAACTTTATGGAACCCCTTCTACTACTTTACTCATCAATGCAGCTCCTCCTAACGGTTTTCAATGTTGTTTCTCTGCTTCTCTTGCTAATTGAAAGGCCATAGAAAGAGCGGCTTGTGCTGATCCACACCTTTTAGTCTGTTCTGAGCGGTGCCTAATTGTGGCAAATATCGATTCAATAGGGTTTGTGGTGCGTATGTGTTGCCAGTGCATAGTATGGTAATCCTAGAAGGTAACCAGTCTTTCCTGGTCCTTTTTCAAGCACTCGCAGGTTTTGGGATACTTTGCTTCATAGAAGGAAAAAATCTTTCCAAAGCTTTTAATCTCTCTTCTTTCTATCGATCGATTTATACCATTTATCAAAAATAAACGGATTATATCATGCAAAAATAGCTTTTTTGCTCTAGTATATAAAAGTTATTTCTTCTAGATAAAAATATGCCAAGAATTTTTTCCTCAGAGCTTTTAAAGCATATCGGAGAACGTGTCTATTTAAGAGGCTGGCTGCATACGGTCCGCACCTTCGGAAAAATAAATTTTTTAATCCTCCGAGACTACAAGGGGCTTTCTCAGATTGTCATCACAGATAAAGAGCAGCTGCAGAAAATTGCGCTACTCCAAATAGGGTCTATCTTAAAAATAGAAGGAAAGGTAGTTAAAACAGCTCAGGCAGGATTAGGGGTAGAAATCATAGAGCCCAAAATTACTGTGGAGGTAGCTATCCATGAGACCTCTCCTATTGAGTATTACAAACCTGACATTTCCTCTGATCTAGAGTGTATTCTAGATCACCGCCCTATCGCTCTTCGCAATCGAAGCATCCAAGCTGTTTTTAAGATCCAAGCAGAGATTGCCCATGCTTATCGCCTTTATATGCATGATTTTGTGCAGGGGGTTGAGTATTTTGCTCCTAATATCATAGGAGCTTCTTCCGAAGGAGGGGCAGAATTTTTTAATGTCGACTATTTTGGCTACAGCGCTACTCTTGCACAAAGCAGCCAGCTCTATAAACAGATCATGGTGGGGGTTAACGAACGGGTTTTTGCCATTATGCCTTTTTTTCGTGCTGAGCCTTCTCACACCTCGCGCCATTTGGCTGAGGGAAAGCAATTAGAATTCGAAATGGGTTTTTTTCAGCACTGGCATGACATTCTCGATATTCAGGAAGGGTGTATTAAATTCATACTAAACTATCTTCATACCCACTGCGCTGCAGAAATGGCTCTCCTTAATCACCAGATCATTGCAGCACCAGAAAACGTCCCCTTTCCAAGATTGACATTTAGAGAGGCGCAAGAGATCTATTATCAACGCACCGGTATTGATGAGAGGTCGGAACCTGATCTTAGTCCTGCCGCAGAAAAGCAGCTGTGTGCTTATGCCTATGAAATGTTTGGCACAGATCTGGTGTTTATAATTGACTGGGCCACTTCTAAACGCCCCTTTTATGCTTTTCCTAAGGAAGAGAATCCTGAGTTAACGAACACATTCGATCTTCTTTGTGCAGGGACTGAGATCACCTCTGGAGGACAGAGACGGCACACTTTTGCATCCATGGTTGAAGGGATACACCTGAAGGGGATGGATCCAAACCAATTCGAAGATTATTTGAGCATCTTTAAATATGGAATGCCTCCCCATGGAGGATTTGGGATGGGACTCGAACGGCTTACTATGACTATTCTCAAGCTAAAAAATATTCGGGAAGCCGCCCTTTTTCCCTCTGATACAAAGCGGATCGCAGGAAATCGGATCAAGGCAAAAATATTTTTTGGCGGCGAAAATATACGGAATGAGATCATCCGCCTACTTAGGGAGCATGAGATGAAGTTTAAGCACCTGACCCATGAAAGAGCACCTACTTCTGAAGAATCAGCAAAAGCCCGG
>JACPWH010000201.1 GCA_016197185.1 Ignavibacteriota bacterium | reverse complement strand
TATGCTCTTTGCAAAATTTCCTTTACCTATTTTGAAAAAAGTCCAAAAGATGCTGAGATCGCTCTGCAACTTATTCGCACCTCTTCTGAACTAACCCAAGTTTTGCTTAAGTATAATTTTAAAATGGCCGCTGCAAGACTCGTCGGTGCCTATGATTTTCTGGGAAATAAGGAAATGGCTGAAGAGTTAGTTCGTGAACTTGGAGCGTTTGGATGGAAAGTGAAAGAAGAAAATCCTTTTTTACGTTCTACTTTACCTTTTATTTCACCAAGATTGCAATCACCTTATGTGGGGCGTATTTTTTCTCTTTGGCAAGATTTTCGAGCGAAAGTGATTCCTTGTTTTCCAAGTCCGCTTGGGTTGCCTAAAGATAAGGAGAAATATCTTATTCAAATAGAAGATCTTTATGAAAAAGATGCCTATAATTCTCTTTCTATCGAGGGCTATCAAGTGAATGAGGAGCTCATTGCAAGAGTAGAGAATAATGAGTGGAATCCTGATCTTTATCCTAATCAGCAACAGGAAAGAAATGCCTTGGCAGCTAGAGGATATTACGAGGCATTTGTGGAGGTAAAAAAAAGTATCCTCCGCCTCTTTCAGGGAGTGAATCCAGGTGTAATTATAGAAAAAGACTTAAGGAAATGGTACCAAAGTCTTTTTTTGCCGATGGCAAGGATAGGAATTCTCCGAGAGGAGGATTTGATTGGATATCGGAAAGGGCAGGTCTATATTCGCAATTCACGTCATATCCCTCTTCCAAAAGAGGCCTTAATTGATGCTATGGAAACCCTTTTTGATTGTCTGAAGAAAGAACAGCATGCTGCTGTACGCGCCGTTTTAGGTCACTATATCTTTGTTTTTATCCACCCTTATATGGATGGAAATGGACGACTTGGACGTTTTTTGATGAATGCGATGTTAATCTCAGGAGGATATCCGTGGACGATCATTCAAGTAAAAAACCGCATGCAGTACCTAGCTGCTTTGGAACTAGCTGGGTACGAACGCAACATTGAACCCTTTGCGAAATTTATCGCTCAGGAGATGCAATTTCAAAACTAAGTTTACAGAGCACTAAGCTAATCTTGAGCCGTTAGGAACTTTTCTTTCTGGGAGGGCTAAAACTACCTCCTCTCCTTGAATAAACCCAGTAGTCAGTACTTCAGAAATAAAAGAACCGATTTTCTTTGGTTTAAAATTTACCACGCAGAGAACCTGTTTCCCTAGAAGCTCTTCTTTCGAATAGAGTTTGGTAATTTGAGCGCTTGACCTTTTGATCCCTACTTCTGGGCCGAGATCGATTTTTAACTTATAGGTAGGTTTGTGCGCCTCTGGAAATTCTGCCACTTCTGTAATCGTTCCTATCAATAGGACGACCTTTTCGAAATCTTGCCATTCGATTAATTCCATTTATATTTCCGTTTAGTTTATTTTTGGTATTTCTGCATCAAGAGAGTCTTTCTTCATATGTCCGAGATACTGAGGCATTTCTAGTCCAGCCATAGAAGCGACATCGTGAAGAGCAGGGAGAGCTTTAACAAATTGACTGATGAAATTGGAAGTAGAAGAGCCTTTGGTTCCATCGCCGGTAGTGCCGCTATCCCATACGGTAATCTTATCGATTTTAATGTTCTTGATCGCTTCTGCTTGTAGTTTGACAATTTCTTCTAGTTTTTCAATAAGGAGCATAGTAGAGGCGCTTTTAGCATCATCGCCACAGGCTTCTACGAGTTGTTTATATCCTTTTGCTTTCGCATCAAGTAACTTCAAAATTCCTTCAGCCTCAGCTTGTTTAATGGCGAGAATAGCTTCAGCTTCTCCTTTGGCAATCAGCACTTTGCTTTGTGCTTCAGCTGCTGCTTCGATCTGCATTTTTTTCCGCTTAATTTCTTGGGGGACGATTTGCTCAGCTTCTAAAAATTGGGTTTGCGCTAAGCCACGCGCTTTTTGAATATCGGCTTCAGCATGCTGTTTAGCTACTTGACTCCTTCTAGCAGCTTCTGCTTCTTTTTCAGCAAGGGTAGCATTTGTGAGAGCAATGTGAGCTGCGGAGTCATTTTCCCCTTTTACAGCATCTGCATGGAAGCTGGCAACAGAGATGCGACGCTCTTTTTCCGCTAGGGCTTTACCGATATCTCCTTGTTTTTCCTGTTCTGCTACGTCGACTTTTGCCTGGTTTACAGCAGTGGAAGAGGCTTTCTTTCCTATGCTGTCGATATATCCTGACTCGTCGGTAATATCGGTGATATTGACGTTGAGAAGGGTAAGGCCGATTTTGTGCAGTTCTGGTTCAATATTCTTCTTAATAGATTCAAGAAAGCGTTCTCTATCTTGGTTGATTTCTTCAATCCGCAGCGAAGCAACGGTGAGTCTGAGCTGTCCAATGATGATTTCGGTGGCCATCGATTCGATCCCTTTATTGTCTAGATCGAGCAATCTGACAGCGGCGTTATTCATAATCTCTGGGACTATACCAACAGCCACTGTAAAAGTACTGGGGACATTTACCCTGATATTTTGATGGGAAAGAGCTCCATTTAGTGGAATATGGATTGTTCGGGGCGTTAGATCGAGAAAAGCATATCCTTGAATGAGAGGCCATATAAAGGTACCACCCCCATGATAGCACTCAACTGTTTTGTTATTGCCCACGCGGCCATAGACAACTAAGATCTTATTCGAGGGACATCTTCGATAGAGCTTTGCTAAAAAGAAGATGGTAGAAAAGAGAAAGAGGAGAAAGATAAGGGCGGTTAAACCAGAATATGTAAAATCCATAAAAGCTCCTATTTGGTTAAAGCGACAAGGACGGTTTTTTCATCAACTTTTTTTACAATATGCACGGTAGTAAATGAGGGAAGTTCTTCTTCCTGTAGAGAGATTGCCTCGATCTCATGAGTATGGTTATGAAGAGAGACAATGACTTTACCCATTCCCCCTTTTGGGATTCTATGATACGTCATACCTTCCTTTCCAATGGCCTCTTCAATTCTAAACACTGTTCCTGAGCTGCGCAGTTTTCTTGCTCCATTAAAAATCAGGCCAATAAACAAGATAGATAAAAACCCTCCAGCTAAAGCGAAAGCAGCTGAGACAATTCCATTTAAGCCAAACTCTTTTCTACAGGTCAGTCTCACCCAGCCAACCATCATGACGAATCCTGTAATTGCTTGCTTGGAAAGCCATTTGAATGCTAAAGAATCGGTCTCACCAGAAGGATCGCTTGCCTGATCGTGGTGATCTCCCCCAAATAGGCTAAATAGGAATTGAATAATGAACATCCCAGAGCCAGCAAATGCGCAAAAATAAAAAATAGAATCTTTGCTAAGAAATTCATTTAAGCTGTAAAAGAAACTTAGCATATAGGAATTCTCCGTTAAGCAGAGAATTCTTGCATGAAGTTTTGTTAAAAACAAGCCCTCTTTTTAGCACCTGCTTTGCTTAGATTAAGATGAAAAGTGACAGGCAATTTGAAAAACGACTTTGAAGATAATATAGGGGAAATAAGTAACTGAATAATTACTTTTTAGAAGTGGCGCAAGCTACTATCCTAACAAGCAAACAAGGCTTAGAAACAGACCTAAAACGGGCCTACTTCTTTATCTGTTGCCATTGAAACTCGTCTGGATTCATCGTACGACGGTAATGAAGTTCATAGAAAGCAATGCCGAAGTCAGCATCTGCTAAATAAATCCT
>JACPWH010000052.1 GCA_016197185.1 Ignavibacteriota bacterium | reverse complement strand
AACAACTGCCCATATAAAGTTCGTAGATTCAACTTCCTTAATTGGCATAAAAATGATAAATCTCCGCTTGACCTCGTATTTAATCCCGATGTAACGGTCAGAATGCGCGGTATCATGGAAAAATGTACATTCTGTGTTCAAAGAATTAACGAAGGTAAGTTCCATGCAAAGGATCACGGACGCGCAAGAGTTCAAGATGGTGAAGTTATCACAGCGTGTCAGCAAGCATGTCCTGCAGGAGCGATTATATTTGGTGATATGAACGACAAAACAAGTCGTGTATATCTTTCCAAGAATAGCGATGACAGAAAATTCAGAGTATTGGAAGAACTCAATGTTCGCCCGTCGATTACTTATCACGGCAAAGTCCGTAATAAAGCAGAAAAAGCATAATTTCAAATTATAGGCATAGTTTGGTATCAAACTTTAGGAAAAAGACATGAACGTTAACGATACAGTAAACGAAATTAAAACACATCAAAACGGGCATACAACTGCAAATTCACTCATGCCGTCAATGCACGAGGAAGTATTCCGTGAGCCGTTGATTCTTGGAAATCCGTCATTGCACGATATTACCGAGAAGATAGCAAGTATTCCGACTTTAACTCCAAATCTCAAATTTCTCTTAACCCTCTTTGTTTTTGCTTCAATGGCGGGGTGGGGTCTGTTTTGTATGGGTTATACAATTATGACAGGGATAGGAGTATGGGGGTTGAATAACCCGGTCGGTTGGGGATGGGACATTACGAACTTCGTGTTTTGGATTGGTATTGGTCATGCAGGAACACTTATTTCAGCTATTCTCTTCTTGTTCAGACAGAAATGGCGTACCGCCATTAACCGTTCTGCCGAAGCGATGACGCTTTTTGCTGTTTTATGTGCGTTGATATTTCCGTTATTGCATACAGGTCGTCCGTGGGTAGCATTCTACTGGCTTACTCCATACCCTAATCAAATGCAAATGTGGGTGAATTTCCGTTCCCCGTTAGTATGGGATGTGTTTGCTGTATCTACGTATGGAACAGTATCCCTTTTGTTCTGGTATATCGGATTGGTGCCTGATTTGGCTACTATGCGTAATTATGTTAAAAGTAAACTTGCAGCTAAACTATATACAACATTTAGTTTAGGTTGGACAGGCTCAATGAGACACTGGCACACTTATGAAGTGGCTTATATGATTTTAGCCGGAATTTCTACGCCACTTGTTCTTTCTGTTCACACAGTGGTTTCTATGGACTTTGCTACATCGGTTCTTCCCGGCTGGCATACGACGATTTTTCCTCCGTACTTTGTTGCCGGAGCTATTTTCTCAGGTTTTGCAATGGTAATGACACTTCTTATCATTGCACGTGAAGTTGTTGACTTGAAAAGCTTTATCACGTTAAAACACTTGGATAACATGAATAAAATCATTCTTGCAACAGGAATGATGGTTGGGTATGCGTATGCGATGGAGTTCTTTATTGCGTGGTATAGTGGGAATCCTTATGAAAATTCCGTATTTATCAATAGAGCAACGGGGGATTATGCTTGGGCTTATTGGACGATGGTAAGCTGTAATGTTATTTCTCCGCAAATTTACTGGTTCAAAAAAATGCGTAGAAACATTCCTGTGATGTTTGTTATGTCGATATTCGTAAATATCGGTATGTGGTTCGAACGATTTACGATTATTTCTACATCACTTCATCATGATTACTTGCCTGCAAGCTGGGGATATTATTCTCCTACATGGGTTGAAATATCTATATTTACAGGTACAATCGGGATATTCTTTACACTGTTTTTAATTTTCGCAAAGTACGTTCCGATGATTGCTATTGCTGAAGTTAAGAGTGTTCTCCCGGGTTCTCAGCCCAAACATCACGATAATCATTAATCAATAATTTTGAATCTTTATAACTATCATGAGTACTAAACCAATAGCAGTTTTGGGTAATTACAAAGACCCTGATTTATTGATAACCGCTGCATCCCGAATTCGCGAGTCTGGGTATAAGGATTTCGATATCTTTACTCCGTATCCTGTTCACGGATTGGATAAAGCTATGGGAGTAAAAAGAACAATTCTTCCATACATCTCATTTGGAGGAGGAATTTTCGGATTAGCAAATGCAATTTTCCTAATATGGTGGACCGGCGCGGATCATTATAAACTTAATATTGGAGGAAAGCCATTATTTGCTTTTCAATTTAGTATTCCTGTAATGTTTGAATTAACAATTCTTCTTACTGCTATTTCAACATTTTTGGGTTTGTGGTTTTTGTGTGGTTTACCTAAATGGTATTCACCATTGCAAAATGACAAAGGCTTTATGTCTGCAGTAGATAATACATTTGTTGTAGGTATCATGGCTACTGATCAGAGATTTTCCTTAGAAGCAACAAAAAAACTGATGACGGAGCTCGGCGCAGATGATGTTCGTTTGGTTCAAGAATAATAATGCACATTCGACAAAATACTTAATCTGAAATTAAAGGATTTATTACCAATGGAAGAGCAAAAGAAAAAAGGTTTTCCGTATATCAAGGTTATTATTGGGTTAGCAGCGGCTGTTTTTATAGTTCAGGTGTTAACCGGCGACAGGATGTGGTTTTCAGATGAACCGCCACTTCAGGTAATATCCGATATGGACAATCAATTTAAGGTGAAGCAACAAGTAGGTTCGATCTTTTTTTCCGATAGAAAAGGTGATCGTGACCCACTTCCGAATACATTTCCTCGAGGAGGAGTTCAATATCCATTGGATAAGTCTGATTTTGAAAAAGCGGATTCGGTAAATGGAACAAATCCATTACCTGCTTCAGAGTTTGTTCTTGCTCGCGGAAAAAATAGATTTGAAACCATGTGTTCTCCTTGCCATAACAATGACGGGCAGGGTAATGGGGAAGTGGTAAAGCGTGGTTTCCAAAACCCTCCGAATCTTAGAGCCGATTTAACAAAAGGTAAAAGTGATGCTCTCCTTTTCCATGTTATAAGCTCAGGACAGAACATTATGCCGAGCTATGCTGACAAACTATCGGAGAATGACCGTTGGACAGTTATTCATTATGTTCGTCAGATGCAAGCCGAAGGTGTAAAAGAAGTAAAACAAGCATCTAAATAGTTATAGTATTAAATAAGTCCAAATCCAAACGTAAAATTCAGACCAACATTGAGGATAAACATGACTCCAATTCAGTTACAAGGTACTCCGTTTATTTCTAAACTTCAGAAGATTGCCATTGCATCAATTGTTATTGGTGCAGTTGGATTCGCAGCTGCATTTGCAATGGAAGATCATACTCGTGTTCTTGCAGACTATCTGATTGGTTTTGTATTTTTTGCAGGAATAGCTGTTACTGCAATGTTCTTTTCGGCACTTCAGTATTTGGTTAAAGCCGGATGGAGTGCTTCTGTACGTCGTATTGCAGAAAATTTTGCAGGTTTTGTTCCTTTCATTATCATTGGAATGATTCCGATATTTGTTTTTAGAGGTGAGCTTTACTCATGGGTTCATGCTTTGGATATACATCCAGAATCTGTAAAGAATGCACCATTCCTTAACAATACATTTTTTGGGATTCGATTAGTCCTCTATTGTGCATTATGGTTTTTGATGTATCGTTATATTGTAGGAAACTCTAAAAAACAGGATACAGCAAGTGACTATAGTCCTACCTATAAAAACCTAAAAAGAGCTGCACCTTTTATAGTGCTTTATGCTTTTACTATTACATTCGCTGCTTTTGATCTTTTGATGTCACTTCAACCGCATTGGTACAGCACTATTTTCGGTGTGTATTTCTTTGCAGGAAACTTCGTTGCAACGCTTTCGTTGATTTGTATCTTCATGATAAATCTCTATAAAGCAGGACATTTAAAAGGATATGTTACGCTTGAACATTTTCATGACGTAGGTAAATTCATGTTCGCTTTTACAATTTTCTGGACATATATTGCATTCTCACAGTATTTCTTGATTTGGTATGCAAATATGCCTGAAGAAACGATATATTATACAATACGATTACAAGGTGGATGGGAATGGTTCGGATGGGGTTCAATTCTCTTGCACTTTGTTGTTCCTTTCCTAACACTTTTGCGCCAGGATATCAAACGCAGATTACCGATTATGATGTTTGCGTCTTGCTTATTGTTGTTTGCGCACTTTATTGATTTATGTTGGATTGTTCTTCCAGTGTTCAGCAATACTTTGAGATTTGGTTTCCCTGAAATATCTGCATGGTTGTTGTTCTTTGGTTTGTTTATATTTGTAGTCGCTCGTCAGTTTGGAGCAAACAATTTAATTGCAGTTAACGATCCATATCTTAAAGAATCTATAGAAATGGTTTCATAAATAATTGTGAAATTTTATTGATATTAAGAAGCCCTTACGATTTTCGTTTGGGCTTTTTTCATATTTTACAATAAAATGATAAAAATAGTTTTGTTTTCAATAATCTTTGTGCTATCCGGTATGGTTTGCCGGGCACAGGAATATGTTTTCTTCCTTCATAATCGTTATTTACAGGAGTTTGACTTGCAGTCAGTTCATCCTGAATATGGAAGGGTTGAGTATCAAGAAATTCTCGATGTTTTCAGGAAGCAGAAATTTACTGTGTTCAGTGATATCAGACCCAAAGGTTCATCAGGTGATGACTATGCCCAGAAAGTAAAACGCCAGATTGACAGTTTGTTATCTAAAGGTGTGAAGCCGAATCATATAACGGTAGTCGGAACTTCAATGGGTGGATATATTGCTCAATACGTTTCGAGTTTACTCAAGAATAAAAACATCAAGTATGTGTTTATTGGCTGTTGTTCAGATAAAGATTATTTGGACCCTAAGAGTCCTACTTATTACGGAAGTATTTTATCAATCTATGAGAAGTCTGATGATATTGGACGATCATGTCAGATGATGAAAGAAAAGTCAGGAAGTTCTGTTGTAAAGTATAAAGAAATTGAGCTTAATACAGGGTTGAAGCATGGGTTCTTATATAAAGCTTTGCAGGTATGGTTGGAACCGACTATCAAGTGGGCAAAAGGCGAAGATTAGGTTTGCATTGAATTTTGAATCTGTGCTTAAAGAATTTTCTTTATGATTGTAGTTATATTGTATGATGCTACAACACAGTTTCACCATTGTATCGAGAATTAATTAGATACTTTAAGTAAGCAAACTATCTGCTTGACAATATGTAATCATAGACTATTTATAAATAAAAATGAACATATCTTGTGGTAATATAATTGATATTATGTAAAGTAGTGTACGGGGTACTCTCCCCACTTGCTTGAGTTCCCCTCTAAATTATTTAAAGCACCAGCAATTCACTACTTCCAGAGCTCAATATCTCACAACCAGTCTCAGTAATAAGAATATCATCTTCAATCCGAACACCAAACTTGCCGGGCAGATAAATCCCGGGTTCAATGGTTATGACCGCACCAATAGGAATTTTACCTTTGTCATTCCTGGATGAAATAGCCGGATTCTCATGGACAAGTATTCCAAGCCCGTGCCCTAATGAATGTTGGAAATAATCACCATAGCCGGCTGCAGTTATGATGTCACGAGCAACAGTATCTAATTCTTTTCCTGTCATTCCTGCCTTAGCTGATGCAATTGCAGTTCTGTGTGCTTCTTGTACAATGCCATATACTTTACGTTGTTCGTCTGATACTTTACCGACGGCTACAGTCCGTGTAACATCAGAAGCAAAACCATCCACATAAAATCCAAAGTCAAAGGTAATCATATCACCCGATTTGATTTTCTGTTCAGTGGCACGTCCATGTACCCATGCACTGTGTTCGCCTGTTACAACTATAATGTCGAAAGCTTCTTTCTCAGCACCTAACAATCTTATATGGACTACGTTCTATATATGATTCCATACCTGATATAGTATGTAATTCCGTTTTAATTTGCTCAGTATAGCGGTCGTCAGTAAAGAATAAAACCTTAGATGGTAAGATGAAAAGAGTCGCATTTGAGCCGGAAAAATTAGTTAGGTACCTTATTGAATGCAAACTTGTTACTAACAGGGAATCAATTCCCTTCTCACTCATTTCTTTACGGATGTCGGTAAGACGTTTTTCTGCCCCTTGGGACGGAGTATTTGTTTTAGAATTTTTTTTCATTAAAGTAAATTAATTAAATCGTTGAAAAATATCAATAGTAGTTAGGAGATTCTTTAGTCACTATAACATCATGGGGATGAGACTCCCTGAATCCCGCACCTGTCATTTTTACAAATTGCGCATTAGATTTCATCTCATGGATTGTCTTACACCCGCAATAGCCCATTGCCGCTCTAAGCCCGCCTGCCATTTGAAAAATTGTATCCGCAACCGTTCCCTTATATGGAACTCTTCCTTCTATCCCTTCGGGAACAAGTTTGCTTATTTCTTCCTCAACATCTTGGAAATAACGGTCAGCAGAACCGGAATTCATCGCTCCGATACTCCCCATTCCTCTGTACGTTTTATAAGCACGTCCCTCAAGCAGTATTTTTTCGCCGGGGGATTCTTCATGTCCTGCAAAGAGTCCACCTATCATCACTGCATCAGCACCAGCGGCAATTGCTTTTGCTATATCCCCTGTTTGTTTTATCCCACCATCAGCAATGACAGGAATACTTGCAGCTTGTGCTACATTCATAATTGCTGTTAACTGTGGAACTCCAACACCTGCAATAATTCTTGTTGTGCATATACTTCCCGGTCCTATACCAACTTTCAGCGCATCAACTCCGGCTTTCATTAATGCAAGTGCAGCAGATGCTGTTGCAATATTCCCTGCTACAATCTGAATATCTAGAAATTCAGATTTCACACGTTTCACCATATCTATTACTCCGCGTGAGTGACCGTGAGCCGTATCAATAAATACACAATCAACACTTGCTTCATAAAGCGCAGCAACTCTCTCGAGTGTATCTTCTGCAATTCCGAGAGCAGCACCAACTCTCAAACGCCCGAGTTCATCTTTACAAGCATTTGGATACTTCTTCTTTTTCTGAATGTCTTTAAAGGTAATTAATCCTCTCAAAAAACCTTTATCGTCAACAACCGGTAGTTTTTCTATTCTATGTTGTTGTAATAAAAGCTCTGCATCATCAAGAGTTGTCCCAACAGGAGCGGTAATTAAGTTTTCCTTGGTCATCACCGAGTCAATTTCGCGTTGTGATAACGATTGGAATCGTAAATCTCTGTTTGTAACGATACCAATAAGCTTTCCATTTCCGTCAACCACAGGAAAACCGGAAATTTTATACTTAGCCATAAGGTTCAATGCATCCTGAACAGTATCATTTGCTTTTAGAACGATAGGATGAAGTATCATTCCCGATTCTGAACGCTTGACCTTATCGACCTCTTCAGCTTGACGTGCAATAGTCATGTTTTTATGGATTACTCCTATGCCGCCTTCCCGGGCAAGTCCTATTGCCATATCAGCTTCCGTAACAGTATCCATAGCCGCTGAAATTATCGGAACATTAAGAGAAATTCTATCAGTAAGACGTGAGCCGAGATTGGTTTCACGAGGAAGAACTTCCGAATATGCAGGAATAAGCAGTACATCATCGAATGTAAGTCCATCTTCTGCAATCTTTTGAATAGTCATTATTATTATCTCCAAAAAAAAAATCTGTCGAATTGATTTTGAATACTATTATCTAATAATAGTATCTTCTCTGCTCGGACTTAAAGAAACGATAGTTACTTTGGCACCTGTGAAATCTTCAATGAATTGAATATACTTCTTCGTATTTTCAGGTAAATCGTCATACTTTGTAATTCCTTTAAGCGAGGTATTCCACCCTTTAAGTGTTACATAATGAGGGGTTAGATTTTCTAATTGCGTACAATCTGCAGGAAAATATTTTAGCACTTTTCCATCTGAATGGTATTCAGTACAAATTGAAATCTCATCAAAATTATTAAGAACATCAATCTTTGTGAGGGCTATTTCAGATATACCGTTTACCATAACAGAATATTTTAGAGCAACTAAATCTAACCAACCGCATCTACGAGGTCTCCCTGTTGTTGCACCGAATTCCGCACCTTCTTTTCGAAGAAACTCACCCATGGAATCACTAAGTTCAGTTGGGAAAGGACCGTTCCCAACCCTGGTTGAATATGCTTTTACAACCCCAATAACATTTTCGATTGAGGTAGGCGGAACTCCAAGTCCGGTACACGCTCCCCCGCTTGTTGGATTAGAGCTTGTCACGAACGGATATGTACCGTGATCAACATCTAATAGTGCACCTTGAGCACCTTCCATGAGAACGCTTTTCCCATCCCTAATCGCTTGGTTAAGCAAAGCTGTTGTATCAGTAATATAGGGGTCAATTTGGGTATCGAAAGCAAGATATTCACTAACTATTTGTTCAATATTGAGTTCTTCACGATCATAAATCTTTCGGAGTACGGTGTTCTTCTCTTCGATATTTGACCTTAATTTTTCTTCTAATGTTTTTCTATCTAATAAATCAACAATTCTAATACCGACACGGCTGAATTTATCAATATAGGACGGTCCGATCCCTCTGCCTGTCGTTCCTATGGATTGTCCAGCTGCATGGCTTTCACGTGCAGCATCAAGTATTTTATGATATGGCATGATAAGGTGTGCTTTATGACTGATAAACAAACGCCCTTCAATAGAAATACCAAGTTTCTCGAGCATAAGAATTTCCTCCATAAGTGCAACAGGATCAATTACCACTCCATTACCAATAACACATTGGCAATGTGGGTGTAAAATTCCTGAAGGAATCAAATGAAGTACAAATTTCTTCCCTTGAAATACTATTGTATGCCCTGCATTTGCTCCACCTTGATAGCGTGCTACTATATCAGCCTTTTCACTTAGTAGATCTACTATTTTTCCTTTTCCTTCATCACCCCATTGTGCACCGACAATTATTCGAGTATTCATTGTGTAAACTTTGTTTATTGATACTTTAAAAGATATTTTTTATATGTTTTGTTTAAGTAACTGGACAAAATCAATCGTTACAATCAATTTCAAAAAGAGTGTACTGTAGAACTCCTACCGTTCTGAAGGAGTCTTCTCGACTGAAGAATCTCAGTGTAATGGAGACCCGATGAATTAAATCATATATAGTGAATACTACGAAAAATAGAATTAAGTCCGTAACACTTCAAATCAGTTTTAGATATTTAACTTGTAATAACATGAAGAATAAGTTACATCACACTGAACGGAGTTGAAGTGTTTAACTACTTGCCAAATAAACAAGTTCTATTGTCTCATTGTTTTTGTCGCAATACTTACGTACAAACACAGAACATAAAATACAAAACTCCGACTTTACTTCTAAAATCGGAGCTTGTATGTTTACATTCAAATTCATTTTTATATACTTTCTTCGGCTTGTTGTATAGTAGGATACGACTGGAAAACCGTATTTAAGTGAGTCATACCCAATAATCCCTGAACTTTATCCGGGACAGCAGCCAGAACGAGTAACCCGCCTATTTTTCTCATCAGACTGAGTCCGCTAACAAGCATTCCTAATCCACTGCTGTTGATTAGTTCAACAGCACTCATATCAACTATAATAAGTTGAACATTTCGCTCGACAAATTTGCGAATATCAGCACTGAATTCCAAAGCATCAGCCCCTCCAATCACCTGATTGGGTAAGACGATGACTGCTTTCAATGATTGGTTATTTGTGCTTGTCATATATATATTCAGATAAATTCTGAAAAATTATGCCTTTGCTGCTTTTAATTGTTCGGCTTTAATTTGTCGTTGGTTATCACCTTCAATATCAATTTTCTTTACATTTTGCATATACCATATAACAAATGCACTTGCAATATAAATTGAAGAATAGGTTCCTGTAACTATTCCCACAAGCATTGTAAATGAGAATCCTTGGAGAACTTCACCACCGAAAAGGGTGATGATTAGGAGTACCATAACAACCGTAAGAACAGTATTGATTGTTCTGCTTAGCGTTTCATTAATACTCATGTTCATGAGCTTAATCATGTTCATACCTTTATGCCGATCTAAATTTTCACGGACACGGTCGAAAATAATCACTGTATCATTCACAGAGAATCCTACCACAGTGAGAAATGCCGCAATCATGGATTGATTTATTTCCAAATTAAGGATTGCCAGCTTACTGAAAATTGTTACTAAAGCTAAAGTAACCAAAACATCATGGACAATTGCAATAGCAGCACCTACTCCGTAGGTAAATTCAAATCTAAATGCAATATACAACATGATGGCAATAACAGCAAGAACAACAGCGAGAAGTGCCTTCGTCCTTAACTCTTTACCTACTTTAGGACCTATTGTGTCCTCTTTGAGGATAGTAATTGTTTCATTAGGATATTTAACTTTCAAAGCATCTATTACTTTTCCGGTTGCATCTTTGCTAAGATTCAAAGCCACACGAACCAAGAATTGATTTTCTTTTCCGTATGATTTAATTTCAGCACCTTCAAACTGTTTATCGATAACATTTCTGATTTCTGCAGTATTAATTTTCTCTGAAAATTGCAGAGCTATCTCAGTACCGCCTTCGAAATCAATACCAAAACGTAATCCCAGAATAAACGGAGCGAGCAGACCTACTACGTTTAATACAAGAGATAAGTAAATAAAAGTTTTTCTTTTTCCTAAGAAATCGATTTTTGTTCCATGTAAGAATTGCATTGTATATACTCCAAAGTCAAGATTTTATAAGGATTTAGGTTGACCGAAACTAATCATTCCCGATTCACGACGAGAAACCAATATTTCAATTATAGCGCGTGAAACAGTAATTGCTGTAAAGAAGGTACTCAAAATACCTATCATTAGAGTTAATGCAAACCCTTGAATTGGACCTGTACCTAAGAAGAATAGAATAAGTCCTGTAATAAATGTTGTAATGTGAGTATCAATAACCGCAGTTAGTGCTTTGCTGAACCCTTCGTCAATTGCACCTCTTGCAGACCTGCCACGCAGGAGTTCTTCTCGAATACGTTCAAATATCAGAATATTTGCATCGACCGCCATGGCTATGGTCAATATAATACCTGCAATTCCGGGAAGCGTTAGAGTGCCTTGGAAAAGAGGCAATGTAGCCATAATAAGAGTTACGTTAATTAGCACTGCAAGATTAGCCACCCATCCGCCGGTAGAATAATAAACTCCCATGAATATAATAACGATCAAAAACGCAATACCGCTTGCCATCAAACCGCTGTTAATAGAATCTTCTCCGAGTGAAGGACCAACTACCCGTTCCTCCATAATTTTTACCGGAGCTTTTAGAGCACCTGCTTTAAGTACAATTTCAAGAAGGTGTGCTTCTTCAGCATTTTGCATACCTGTAATTTGCGAACTTCCTCCGGTAATTTTACCTTGTACAGTAGGTGCGGAATATACTTGGTCATCAAGAACGATTGCAATCTTTTTCTTAATATTGGCACCGGTTATTCTTGACCATGATGCAGCACCGTCAGGGTCCATCTCCATCATTACGACAGGAGTATTTGATTGAGGATCGAAAGACGCGTGCGCATTTGTAACAACATCACCCTTTAACTCGGGATCCCTCTTTAAGCAATAGAAAGAGTAAATTGGATTTGAAGCATTTAATGGACTACTTGATTTAGCAGTGCGAAGAACTTGTAAATCATTCGGAATGATACGATTAATATCAGAACGCTTTAGATAATTATTGAACCGTTCAAGCGAGGATTGAGGAATTTGGAAATAATATTCCCCATCAGGAAAATCATCTTTAATATAGCTGATTGGCTGTGATTTCTCGTTTTGGATAAAATAAGAAATGAATAGAGATGTAAAAGGATGATCCTTTTCATAACGTTTTTGAGCTTCTTCTTTTGGTAGTCCTGCATAAGGATCCGTAGTATCTGCTTTTTTGGCTGTAGCAGAATCTTTTTTAGTAGTATCGTTTACTGCTACTTTAGTAGAATCAACCTTTACAGCTGTTGAATCAGCTTTCACCGAATCAGTTTTAGCTGTGTCAGAAACTACTGTATTCTTTTTGCTTTTTGAGAGATATTCGTCAATTTTATAAAAGGCATGAACTATTTCAGCGTTGTTTCTAACGAGTTTGAATTCCAAACGTGCAGAAACTTCGATAAGTTTACGCATTTCTTCTTCATTATTCACACCCGGAAGCTCAAGAACAATTCTACGAGCACCTTGCTTTTGGATGGTCGGCTCGCTTACACCGTATTTATCAATACGTTGACGGATAACTTCTTTCGCCTGATCAATCGCATCATCAATATCTTTTTTCAATTTCTCGAGAATTTTCTCCTCTGAAATCTCTCCGCTTATTTCATAATAATTGATAAGCGTTCTACCCTTTGGTTTTGCAATTTCGTTGAAATTTTTCTGAAAAACATCTAAAACGCTTTGATCCTCGTTCAGATCGGTCTCTTTACGGGTCTTATCAATCACTTGTTCAAAAATATCATCTACTGCATCGTGAGAAGCAGCTTCTCTGAGCAATTGAACGATATCCACTTCGAGCATCACATACATACCGCCGCGAAGGTCAAGACCAAGTTTGATGCGTTTAGATTTATTGCTCTTAATATCATCTTCGTATTTGCTTTTGAAGTTTGCATATCCGACAGAATCAATTACTTTGCCGTTTGCATCTTTAAAAGATTGCTCTTTCTTTTCCAAATCGCTGGAGCGATAGGTAGGATACAGCAAAAAACCTGCTGCAATAATAGGTGCAAGAACAATAAAATATTTCCAAAAAAGATTGGGTTTCAAGGTGTTACCTCCAAAGTTAGTCTGCATGTGTTCATCAAAATCAGGCAATGCCTGCCAAAAAGAAGTTACGAATATAGTATTCTGTTATCAAATAACCAATGAATTTTCATAATCTCATTAGTTTTAATTAAAAACAGATTAGTTTTCTGCAAGTTAAGTTTTAGTAGCAAAAAGGTGTTTAATTTATATATAATCTATTGAAATTATATTGTTAGAAGATAAACACTTCACTTCCGCTGATGTAGTTTTCGACATCTTAAAACAATTGAGAGTAATAAAGTTATTGGAGTGAAGATCTTTGTACATACCAAATGATTTATATCTATTGTGGCAAGATTGAACGTCTATTTTCTAAGAAATCTCCATAACCAAATATCTACAAATACAATAATTGAAACAAAAGTCAAAATAGTTGGTAAACAGGCATTGAGAAACATTCTCTTACTCCCTTTCGAACCAATAGTATCCACTTTTTGAATAGTGATTTTCTCAGAAGAACGCGTAACTTGTAGAGCTTGAATTATTTTTTCAGGGAAATCATTGCTCGAAGTATCGATGTGTATTAAAAACTGATTTTCATGTTTACATGCTTTGATTATTGATCCGTTATACTGTTTATCGATAACATTTTTAAGTTCAGTAATAGTAATTGGATTTGAGAACTGCACAGTAATTTCGGTCATACCTCTTATTCCGCTAAGCACACGAAGCCCAATTGTTGTCAGAACAATAACACCGATAACTTCAAAAACCAATAAGAAGTAAAAGATTTTCTTACTCTTATTAAAGATTTTTTTCATCTGTTCTTTCTAAGAATGGCATACTCTTAGTTCCAACTTTAAAACATAATACGCTATTTTACCAAGTGATTATCAATTGTATCCTTCATACCGCCGAAAATAATATCTGTTGTCTTAGCTAAAAAATCATGAGGAAATCCAAGCTCGATTGCACTGATTTCATTTAATCGTGTGATTTGTTCAGATGTTAAGTCATGATTCAAACAATCCAGATTCTCTTCCAATTGAGCAGCTGAACGTGCACCGACAAGTGGAATTACAACGCCAGGTTGTTTCCTGAGCCAATTCAAAGCCACTGATGATGGCTTACAGCCGATTTCATTTGCTATTGTAACGACTTCACGTGCAATAGCTGTATTCTTTTCATTTAATCTGGCACTAAGAGGATTCAATCGTTTAGCTGACTCATCTTTATTCAGATACTTTCCTGTAAGTGCTCCTCCGGCAAGAGGTGCCCATGCAAGGACAGCCATATCAAAACTTCGTGCCATTGGTGTCAAATCTCGTTCTACAGTTCTCTGTGTTAAACTATACTCGATTTGCAAACCCACAAACTGTGACCACCCGCGCAATTCAGCTATAGTATTCGAACGGGAAACGACCCATGCAGGAGTATCTGATATACCGATTGTAAGAATCTTTCCTGCGCGAACCATATCATCCAACGCCCTCATCACTTCTTCTTCGGGAGTCATGAAATCCCAGGCATGAATCCAATAGAGATCGATATAGTCAGTACCGAGACGTTTCAAACTCTGCTCGAGTGATTGTACCATACTTTTGCGGTTGTTCCCTGATGCACTAACATCTTCGCGACGTGTAAAGAGAGAGTATTTGGTAGCAAGAACATATCTCTCACGATCAGAAGCAATGAACTCACCAAGGTATTTTTCACTTGTCCCTTCGGTATAGCGGTTCGCAGTGTCGAGGAAATTCCCGCCCTTTTCTACATACGTATTGAAAATCCGCTGACTTTCTTCTTTTGTTGCTCCCCAACCCCATTCTTCACCAAAGGTCATCGTCCCGAGGCAAATCTCCGAAACTCGAATGCCACTTTTACCCAAAAGTTTATATTTCATAATGGTTTACCTGTCGAAAATATAAAAATGTAAATACAATGAAATGTATATAATTTCTACAAATATTTCAAAAAGAAAGGGTGCTGCCGATCTCTGCAACACCCTTATTAACCTATACCTTGGGCGAACGATGGGGCTTGAACCCACGACCAGCGGAACCACAAACCGCTGCTCTACCAACTGAGCTACGTTCGCCATTTACATCTGCAAAAATATGATTTTATCCCTTCCTACGCAAAGGGAATTTCAAATTACCGGTCATAAATCCAAAATCTCAGCATCAATCACGATGTCTTATCTTCGTATGTAAGTGGTTCCCAACTGTCACCCTCGCAAGGTATATAGGTAGTGCTTACATGTTCATCAAAAACGATACACAGCTGATTTGTAGGATCAAAATGTTTACATGAACCGCATAAGGTTTCAATTTGCATAACCTCTATCCTACCGGTAAAATGCTGATACTGACTATAAGCCGGATATATTACCAATCCCACTATTGCAAGTAATGGAACCATCCAATAATCCCGTAATTCATAATATCCGACTACTGTCCAGCTTATTACTACAATCAAAATAGTGCGAACAAGACCTCCCCAAACAATCGAACCCATAGTGATATAGGGTTTTTCATTGGTGTTATTGTCCTTACCTTGATTGGTATATCTGAAAAGCAGAAGGTCGGTTAATCTGTCAAGCATAGAGTTGTAATGGTTTGATTGTATGATAATTTGAATGAAAAAGATTTACCCCAAAAATTTATTTCTTTCTTTTTTCAATTCAATTACAAGATATGTTAAATGCGGTATATCTGAATTTTCAACAAGAGGGATATATAATTCCTCAGTTTCTTGAATGTATCTGTGTGGATTACGCTTTAGATTGAACTCCAAGCATCTAAAATTATCCAACCTTGCAGCGAGTTTAATAAGCAGACAATCAGAACTGGACTGTTTTAAGAGTTCGATATGTTCTTTGTCCACTTCATCCGGTTCAATTTCTCGTCTCTCCAAATCTTTTGTAAGCGTTTCCACAAGATATGCAACATATCTACCGAAATTATATTCCAAAACTGAAATAGAAAGTGTAGGTGAATCTTCTATAACATCGTGGAGGAGTGCTGCAGCAAGCACATCAATATCCGTTATTCCCATTTCGTTGAGTAAAATCTTACAAACACGTGCGCAATGATAAAAATACGCACTGCCATCCCCACGAATCTGCCCTTCATGAACACTTTCCGAAAGCTCGAAAGCACTCATAACTTTATTTAGTTCCATTGGGTTGCAATGTTGCACCAGTGATTCCTCAAGCTCTATCCGGCTTATTGTTGTTTGGTTGTACTTTGCCATGAAATTATCTCCTAATCTCGTATTTCCATTAATTCTCTTGCGCTTTCAATCGAAGCCTGTGTGATTTTTTCACCGCTTAATAATTTTGCAATTTCTTTAATGCGCATTTCTAACGGTAAAAATACCGCTTTCACAACTGCTCTTCCGTTAGATTCTGTTTTCTCGACAGCAAGGTGTGCATCTGCAAGCGCAGCTATCTGAGGTAAATGAGTTATTGCAATAATCTGATGAAAACTTGCCAGTTTTTTCATTGCAATTCCGACTTTCTGCGAAATTCGACCGCTGATACCGGTGTCAATTTCATCAAAAACCAATAATGGTAATCTATCTTGCTGAGCTAAAATACTTTTAAGAGCAAGCATTACTCGTGATATTTCACCTCCAGAAGCCACTTTTGAAAGTGGACGGGGTGCTTCTCCACTATTAGTAGAAATATAGAATTCTACGTTGTCAATACCATCAGGAAATGCTTGAAATTGCTGTTTACCTATATTTACTGAGATTTTTTCGCTTGAGCATTCCTTTTGATTAATGACCACTTTAAAATTTGCATTCGGGATTCCCAAGTGTTTTAAGGTAGAGGCAATGGAATATTCAATAGAACTCGCAATTTCTGTACGTTTAGTAGAAAGACGTTGAGCATGAATTCCAAGTGTGTTTTGCATTGCAAGTATTTCACTATTCAATCTTTCGATCTCTTTATCGAAATTTTCAGCCAGACTAAGTTCATCTTTCAGTATATTCCATTGGCTGAAAACTTCTTCGTAACTGCCATATTTCTTTCTAAGTCGCTGTAATTTTCCAATTCTTACTCTGATAAATTCCAAACGTTCCGGCTGAATTTCAATTTTTGAATTATAATTCTGAGCAAACATTGCAATTTCTTGTAAAACTACTATTGAAGACTGACATTCTGAATAATACTCAGCGAAACTTTTATCAATTTGTTGCAATTCATCAAGAAGTGACTTTATTTTTAAGAGTTTATCTCGAAGTGAGTTTTCCTCCTCATACAAAGTTGAATATATTTCCATCGTTGCAGAATGGAGGTATTCTGCATTTTCTATCAATGAAAGCTCCGCATTAAGCAATTCTTCTTCATTTTCAATTGGAATAACCTGTTCAATTTCATCCAATTGAAACTTCTGAAACTCATACTTCTGTTTCATCGAATTTTCACGTTGTTTCAAGTCGTAAAGTGTAAACACCAATTCTGATAGTTGCTTATACGATTGTTCATACTCTCTTTTTATCTCCCCGATTCCCCCTGCATTATCAAGGAGTTGTATGTGTGTCTCTACTCGAAGCAACGACTGGTGATCGTGCTGCCCGTGAAAATCAACAAGCAAATCACCTAATTCTTTAACAATACCTACGCTTGCAGGTGAATCATTTACAAAGCATCTTGAAGCACCCTTTTGAGTTAACTCACGTCTGATAATAATTTCTTTTCCAAAGGATTCGTATCCGTTTTTTAAGAGCCATAAATCGATTCCATCATTTCCTTCCGTACCAAAAATCCCTTCAATCATTGCTTTATTTGTATCATGCCGTATCATTTCCATTGAAGCGCGCTCGCCAAGAACCATCATAAGTGCATCTACAATAATTGACTTCCCTGCCCCTGTTTCACCGGTGATTATATTCAGCCCGGCAGAAAACGTAAGTTCAAGTGATTCAATCAGAGCGAAGTTATTTATCGAGAGATATTTGAGCATGGAAATTGAAAAATTTGCTGCAAGTGACTGAATTTTCCATTTCCGTAGCAGCGTGTTTGTAAATCTGTCGCTACGGAAAATCAATAAGGTTTATTTTATATTCTTTCTGATACCAATATTTCGTAATTCACTTGAATGAACCGCTCCAACTAAAAATTGTATTCTTCGCAAATCAAGTTTTAAACCATCTAATACATCATATAACAATCTCTGTCCGCCGGTCATCAGTGCAGTAAGCATAGGGCGTGCAGAAGCACAGAAATCAGCACCCAACGCAAGTGAAAGGGCAATTTCCATAGCTGAGCTAATCCCGCCGGAAGAAATAATAGTAAAGCGATAATCCGATTTTAAGGGTGTTACTTGTTCCAGGCACTCTGCTGTTGGAATACCCCAATCCCAAAACTGAGAAATGGATTCCTTCTCTTCATTTCTGAGAATTTCGACACCAGCCCAACTTGTACCTCCTGCCCCGGCTACATCAATTCCTGAAACCCCTACCGAAAGAAGACGTTTGGCAACATCTCCTGATATTCCGGCACCTACTTCTTTTACTATAACAGGAATTTCAAGTTCTTTTACAAGTCGTTCTATACTATTTAACACTCCTCGGAAATTCGGTGAACCTTCCGGTTGTAATAATTCTTGTAATGGGTTTAAGTGAATAACCAAAGCATCTGCACTTATCAAGTCAATAATTCTTTGGACAGAAGCTGAAGATTGCATCATTGCTACTTCAGGTGCTCCTATATTACTTAAGATCGGAATAGAAGGAGCACTCTCCCTTACGATTTGAAATGAACGGTGAAGAGATGAATTTTCCAATGCTTGGCGTTGTGAACCTACACCCATCGGTAATTTCAGATTTTCACATACTTCGGCAAGTTCTCGATTAATCCGTTCAGCGTCGGGATACCCACCAGTCATACAGGAGATTAGAAGAGGCATTCCACATTGGATACCAAGAAAATTAGTCTCAGTAGAAATTTCAGAAAAATTACATTCAGGCAACGCATTATGGATAAATTCATAGTTTTCAAACCCATTAGTTTTCTTGTGAAAAGTAACGTTTTCATTCACGCATAGTTCAACGTGCTGCTGCTTTCTGGATTGTGTTGCTTTTTCTTCCATAAGATTCTTATAGTCGAATAAATTGTTTCCCAGCCAATTGCCGTATTAACCCGCGAAATTCAAGCATGAGAAGATTAACCATAATGTCTTGAGGTGAGAGTTTTAACAGTTCAGCCAAAGTATCCATTTGAATAGGCTCGAAACTGATTGTTTCATAAATTCGCTTCTCAATTTCATGATTAAAAGTGACTGCTTCCTTAGTTGGCTTAGCAATTGACAAAATTCCAAGTTCTTCCAAAACATCTTCAGGCGATAAGGCAATAATCGCCATGTTTTTACGAATAAGTTTGTTTGTTCCCAAGCTTTTTTCGGATGTAATGCTGCCCGGAACAGCGAAAAGCTCACGGGATTGATCGGCTGCAAACTGAGCCGTTATCAAAGCACCACCTTTCAATCCACTTTCTACAACAACCACTGCCCGCGAAAGCCCACTTATAATTCTATTCCGTTGCGGAAAATATGCAGGTAAAGCTCTGATTCCGCATCTGTATTCACTGATTACTGCTCCGTTTTCAGAAATTTGCTGTGCAAGTTTCGCAGATAGTTGAGGGGAAATACAATCAATACCTGATGCAATGATTGCATACGTTATTCCTCCTGTATTCACAACTGTTTTATGAGCAATACTGTCAATGCCGTTTGCAAGCCCGCTTGTTACAATTACACTGTTCTTTGCAAATATTTCTGCAAAACGCTCTGTTGTTAATTTTCCGTAGTTTGTGCATAAGCGTGTTCCTACTATGCCAATAGAGTCTTTGTCGGAATGTAATTTCCCCCGAACAAACAACAATGCAGGTGGAAATGGTATTTGGCGCAACAAATCAGGATAGTCATTGTCCCAAAAACTGATGATTTGTATAGCTTGTCTTCGGCATAATTCTATTTGCTTATCAGCTTCATTTCGGAGAGCGTTTAGTCCTGAATTAACAAACAAATCGTTTTGTAATAAACGTTGTCCTACTTTTGTTTCAGGAGGTTTTTCAAACAACTCTTCCAATGAACTGTATTTCTCAACAAGTGAGCGCAACGTAACAGCTGTTAGTCCGCGAACAAAAGAGAGTGCGAGAATATCCTCAAATTTCCAGGAAATAGATACTGGTACAGACACAAATGGATTTTAATGAATGGTGTAAAAAAAGCCCCATTCATCTTTAGGGGGAATAGGGCTTTTGTTAGTTAACGAAGAATCTAATAAGGAATTAACCGCATACTTTTTTAATCAAATCAACAACGCGGTTTGAATACCCCCATTCATTATCATACCAACCGACTACTTTTACAAAATTTCCATTTACCATTGTTGAAAGTGAGTCAAAGATACAAGAATGCGGATTGCCTACTATATCAGTAGAAACTATCGGCTCATTAGTATATTCAACAAGACCTTTCATTGCTCCTTCAGAGGCAGCTTT
>JACPWH010000200.1:5798-14906 GCA_016197185.1 Ignavibacteriota bacterium | reverse complement strand
CATATTTTTACATTCGATTTGGATGAAAATGACGGAAAAACACGTGTTCGCTTTTCACACTCAGGATGGCCGGAACAAGATGATTTCTATGCAAATTGCGCTTTTAGCTGGGGAAGATATATGGAAAGTCTGCGTCAATTGTGCCAAACAGGTCGGGGTGAAGCTTATGGCAGTGTAGGATATAGAAAGTAAAATTACTGTAAATTGCTGCAGAATATCAACTCTCACTTAAATTGAAAATACAATTCAAACAAATTAATTAATTAATCGAGGTAAAATCATGTCTAATTCAATCAAACATCTTGTCAATCAATTCAATCTACAAACAAGATTGTTTAATAATGTTACTGTGGGTGTTAATGATGACCACTCACATGTGCAAATGAACAATAATACAAATCATATTGCTTGGCTTACAGGTCATACTGTCTCTACAAGATATATGCTTGCAAATGCTCTGGGGTTAGGAATTCAAGAACCGTTTCCAGCTTATTTTGAGAATGGAAAGGGTATCGATAAAGATGCAAAGTACCCGTCAATGGGTGAACTAACAAAAGACTGGGCTTCAATTTCAGAGAAAATTGAACCGGCATTAAAAAATTTATCTGAAGAAGCTTTGGACAATACACTACCATATACAGTTCCAACCGGTAACACTCTTGGTGATTTTATATCATTTCTAATGCACCATGAAGCTTATACTCTCGGTCAATTAGGAATTTCAAGAAAGTATGTAGGGTTGGAAGCTATGAAGTATGGGTAGGTGTAAGTAAATAAATTTTTACTATGCTTTTAGTGACTTGTTAAAAAAGAAAACAATATATCATAATTAATTATTAGAATCAGACTTATGATAAAATTAGGTTCTATAACGTTTTGTATGGGTAACTCAATTTGCTTGATTTTGGTATATCTCTTTTTACAGGGATATAATTGGATATAAGTTTTCTTTAGGCATTGTTTCTTGGAATGATTATTATTGTAACATCAGGCAAAGCGGACTTGGGCTCTGCTGAAGAGCAACCCAATAGGAATAACCTGATTGACTGGAATGGACGGGGATTTCAATAGTATGAAATACCCTTATTTTAATTTCATTCCGGTCATCATTCCTAATAAAACTTACTGTTGTTCTCATGCTAGACCCTACTAAATAGAACTGATTCATAATCAATCGAAAATAACCTATAATTCTATTACCCACACTATCCGTTATAGAACCGAAAATTAGTTCAATTAATGCACGTTTCGCTCGATGGATTCGTTGGCGGACCCAAAGGTGAGATGGATTTGATTCGTGTAGAGATGAAATGCTTGACGATGCCGGCATCTGTTACTTAGTTTATATAATTGAATAGCAAGTTACCATTTATTGTCATCAGGGTGCCCACTCAATATGGATTCATTTGTTAAAATTATCAGTGCATACTCATATTCTGATACTAAATCTGCAAGGATTTCCGGTTCATTATCTCTATCTATAATATAGAGAAGCTTTTCTTTCTCCTAAGTCGACCAATTTTTCGGATGACTAACTTGAAGGAAATTTCCGAAAATTTTTTATACTTTATCCCAATCACCATAATCGCATTCCCGTTCACCCCATCTGGTATTTTGAGGTGTATTAGGCTCCGATTGAGCCCAATTATCAAACTTATCAATTTCGATGAAAAGTTGACGTAACATACTCACTTCCTCTTAAACGTCCGAATAGCTTGCCGAAGATTTCCAATATTACTTCCAAAATCAACATTCGTAGTGCCTAAAAACACATAATATGATTTATCGGTGAACAGAATAACATATTCTATTTTTGTCAGTTCTTCTGCTCCCTTTTCGTTACATATTGCCGTGGTTTCATATCCTGAAATTCCGTCAATTTTAACTTCTGTTGTACTCTCAATTTTTAAGTTTTCGAGGGGGAATTGCTTGAGTCGGTTAAGGGTATAGAGTTTTCTATCCTCAACATTAACAGTCGAAATCGACTTACCTGCAATCAGGGAAGTCTTATCATTGGAGCTTGGTGGAAACTTACCGTCTCTTGTGTAAACTAATGAACTCATCATTGTATTTGCAAATTTTAAATTGGCAACAACCGGATTAATTTCAAAATCTACAGTGGACAACGGATCAACTTTTTTGTTAGATTCATAATATGTAGAAAAAATTGATTTTTTTATCTCCTTGCCAATTTCCACCAATTTTTCGGGAAAGGTTCCATTTATCATTATTGATTCTTCTGCGGTGCCAAAGACCAATACATAACGAGTAAAAACTGCGCCATTGGCTTTCTGTATTCCTGCCATATAAATTGCAGGTAGATTGTTAAGTGTATAATTCTCCATTACACTTACTGCCAATCCTTTACTCAAAACTTCTTCTTTTGTAAATCCTTTGGATACCTCAGAAAAAGGTTCGGGCAACTGAACTATCATTATCGTTGAACCGTTTGTTTGGTGTTGAAGTCCTAAAAAGTTTGTCGATTTCTTAAATCCTATCGGTGGGATTAAGCTGACTCTGCTTCCTGTAATTGCAATATGTTTTGGAGTTAATTTGTTAACAATATCTTTCGCGGCAAAAATTGATACAAAGTTTACCATAAGAAGTATGGTAATTGTATATATAAACTTAGTCATTCGGTTCAATTGTATTTAATTAGTAAATAGGTCAGATTATTAAATTACTCACTCCGTCTTCACAGGCACAGGCGGTTTCATAACTGCCCCACAAGACTTACAAGTACGAAGCTCCTCCGACCCATAAAACCGTTTAAAAATCGGCGGTAACTGCGCCACAATATCGGTAAGCTCTACAAACTCCTCATAAAGTTTTGCATGGCAATTTTCACAAAACCACATGAATGCATCAAGTTCTGTTTTGTCGCGTTGACGCTCTATCACCAAACCAACTGTATTTGCTCCTCGTTGCGGTGAATGTGGTGTCCTTGGAGGTAGAAGGAATATATCACCTTCACGGATATGCATATCTTTCTGAACTCCGTCATCAATAATCTTCACAACTATATCACCTTCAAGCTGATAGAAAAACTCCTCGCCTTCGTTGAAATGATAATCCTTACGGGAGTTAGGACCCCCTACAACCATTACGATAAATTCAGTGTCTTTGTATATTTGTGCATTACCTACAGGCGGTTTGAGAAGATGACGATGCTCGTCAATCCATGTTCTAAAATTGAAAGGAAGCATTACTGACATTGGATACCTCTTTATAATTAAATGAGTAATAAATATTCGGTTGTAATAATGTTTTTCTGAATCAAAATTACGCAATCACTATCACCTTACAAACCCTTTTTATCAAATACACCTGCGAGAATCTCGTAATCTTCGCGTTTATTATATATCTGTGCTGAAATTCGAATCCATAACTTTCCGTCGAACGGCATAACGGGTACTTCTATTCTATGGTTATCCCACAACCAATCATGAAGTTTGACTGCTTCTTCAGGAGTTCCTGCTGTTTCAACAGGAGCTTCAATTGCAGCCATAAAACCAAGCATTTCATCAGGTGCAGGGTATGGTTTGTTCCATGCAGCAGCAATAATGTTTCTGGCTTCGAGAGTAAGAGCGCGATTCTTAGTGCGAATATTTGCGCCTCCATGATTATTGTAAAAATCAATTGCCGCCGGAATTGATAAAAATGAACTGAAATCCTGAGTCCCCGTCCAATCAAATTCCTCAGTGTATCCCATCTTATATTTATGAGAAATAACAGTAGGATGGGTTATTGCTTGATGATCCGGAAGTGTCCATAAAAAGGCAGAACCCTTTGGTGCAAACAACCATTTATGGCAATTTCCTGTGTACCAATCTGCACCAAGTGAATCAAGATTTAATTCTACCATTCCCGGCGCGTGCGCACCGTCAACAAGTACGGCTATTTCATATTGTTTACAAACTGCAACAAGATTTTCAATCGGATAAATTATTCCTGTAGGTGAAGTAATATGATCAAGTACTGCAAATTTTGTATTTTCCGAAATTGCAGTTTTGAATGCCATAATTACTTGTTCGGGGCTTTCGATTGGGAACGGAACATCTATTTCTATAAGTTTTGCACCCGTGCATTCCGCTGCATAAATAAGCGTTTGCCGCACAGCACCATATACATGATTCGTGGTTAGAATTTCATCCCCCATTTTGAGGAACGGGATCATTGAACGGACTACTGCATTAATTCCGGTAGAAGCGTTCTCTACAAAAGCAATATCCTCTCCTCGCGCACCGATAAAATCGCCCAGAGTTGAAGCCGCCGACCTCAAAAGTTCGGGCAACTCCCTTTGCACAAATCTAACAGGTTGCCTCTCGAATTGCAAACGGATTTCTTCTTGCATGGCTCTAACAGTACGGGGTGCAGCACCAAAGGAACCATTATTCAAAAATGTCATTCCTTCTTCAAGATAAAACTCTGAGTAAATATTTTGATTGATGGACATAAGTATTTAATAATAGAATATCTTTTTGTACGAAAATAGTAAGTTGTCGGTAATATCTTAAAAGATTTTAAGACTTTCAAGACTATTATGCCTCAAGACCTACTTGCCAATTTTGCTAATGCTGAAATGTAAAATAAATCTGCCCTTTTACTTATCTAGAATTAATATTACGTCTGTTAACGGGTAATTCTCCCCAATGAATTCCCTGCACCAACTCCGATAATCGTATCATATCCGCCATAATCAAACTCCCGATAATATACCAATCCTATAAAAGTATGTGGAGAGGCACTAGTATTTCCTTCGAACTCCTCGTAAGAAATCTTTTCAAATTTACGGGTGTCACTGTTGAATTTGCCTGTTCCATACATATAGTTATGCCTTCCGCGACGCACCCATTGCCGTAATTTGTAAAGTCGTTCGTGTTCATCATAATACATTTGCCAATTGGCATCAGGTTGCCATGAATTGAATGAACCTGCTACAAATACATCTTCTTCAGAAGGTCGGCTTTCGGGGTCAAGGACGAATTCTACGAGTACGTATTCGTCATCGTACAATGAAGTAAAACGTGTGGTCATTGCACCATCATCTGCACGCTGATAATACCCGCCACTACGACGTAAATCTGCAAAAGAAAGCCGAACAGGTGCAGTACCCCGTGGGAAAAGTGCTAGATTATTCATTTCCAAAATTCGATAATCATTCTCTGCAGGTAATTTCTCCACACGAAAACGTTTTCCGAAACCCCCGAATCCTGAAACCATCGTATTAGGAATGTATTTTCTATAGTCATTCGATTTTTCAAATGAAGAAACTTGCGATATGGTTATAGGTTCATACCAGCGGTTATTACGATAAAGTACTACTGTTTGCACCTGATTATCCATAATACTTCGAATTGCCTGAATCTGCGTCTCTATTGTAAATGCTGAAATACCTACCTTCATATCCGGTTCATATAAATCACCATAAACGTCCACCACGCAATCAGCTGCAGGATCAACAACAAAAAAACGTGCTTCTGCAAACAATATTCCATCATTGGAATAATCATAAAACTTTGCTTTCCAATTTCCTCCTACCCTGAAAGTTACTTGTGAGTTTGGAACAGATAATGACCCTCGATAGGTATAATACCGTGATGTTGCCGGAGCACTTCGCCAGTCAATATTACTTGTACGGAGAGTAATTTCATTCAAAAAAATATTATTATCCTCGTTCCAATCTGCCGAACAATGTACAAAAATAGCATATAATGAGGGTGGTAAACCTGATTGGACGTCCATTTCAATGGTAACGGATTTTTCACCGAAAGTCGGGGTTATTGTAGATTTTCGTGTAGGTTGGCTAAGAATTGCAATAGGGGGCAAAGTCTCATCACTACCTCCATAAACACGAATCATGCGCACTTGCGGAGGAATTTTAGACAGATCGCTTTCTTGAGCAGAAATTGAGGGGACTAATGCACAAAACAATGACCAAGAAATAATAAATAAGAATTCAAATTGGATTGCTGAACTGTATTTCCGCAGCACTGGGTTTGCATATCTTGCGCTACGGAAATTAAAATTTAATACAGTATTAACACTCAGTAGAACATCAGTGATAAACCCTATTCTATGGATGTTATTGAAGCATAAATACTCTACATCGCTATTTGAAGTACAACTGGACAATGATCCGATCCTTCCTGATTGGTATGGTGAATACAACTCTCAACCTTTGAAACCAAATCCTCTGTCACCCAATGATAATCAATTCTCCAGCCTACATTTCTTGGGCGGGCTTGCTGCTGCACACTCCACCATGTATAATTTCCGCCTTCTGTGTTAAACATTCTGAAGGTATCCACATAGTTCATTTGTTGGAGCCAATCAAGTTTAACACGCTCAATCACCATGAATCCTGAGGTCATAATATTCTCTTTCGGTCTGGCTATGTCGATTACATGATGAGCAGTATTATAATCTCCGCAGATGATAAGTTTACGTCCTTTTTTGCGTAGATCCTCACAAAATGAAAAGAAGGCATCATAAAAATCGAGCTTATATTGTAAGCGAACTTCGCCCATCCCGCCATTTGGGAAATACACATTAATGAGGATAAACTCCCCGAAATCGGTTGCAATGATTCTCCCTTCACCGTCGAACCGCTCGATACCAATATCCTTGAATGTTGCTTCAGGTTTAATTTTTGTGAATGTAGCAACACCTGAATATCCTTTTTTCACTGAACAGGAATGGTAAAATGCTTCATACCCCGGGGGAGAGCGAAAATCATGATGTATCTGCTCAATATCGGCTTTTGTTTCCTGTACACAAATTACATCCGGTTGCTCGCGCTCGATGTACTCGAAGAATCCTTTTTTATGAACAGCACGAATCCCGTTAATGTTCCATGTTATTATTTTCATAGGCATAATGAAGACGGTTAATAATGTTAGCTTTGATGCTATAACTGCCGGAAAATCGACATCAGCAATTCTTTATTCAAAAATACAGAAACAATAGGTGGATTCCAAGAGGGAAAGGAAGAATAGGCTAAGGGAGAAGCATATTGAGAAAAGTGAAAGAAGCTCAATATATGAAGTATGGAATATACAGGCAGATGAGTATAATTTGATTTTTCGATAATTTTAGCTTCCAGAACTTAATTTCATAGACTTTTGATTCTTTTGTTTGGTAGTAGATGTGGAGGGGATAATGGTATTTATATCCTTGTTTTTATGGGTCGGTTTCACCAAACTCATTATAGAACTGATATTAAGAGGAAATTCCAAAATTACATGAAGAGCACTAAGAACAAATAGGGCAGCAAGACCTAATCGGTAATTTATATAGTATAAAATGATTGATGCAATCCAAATGATAATAGCTGCTGTCATCTTTGTTTTGTTCACTTGATGCCAGTTAATCACTGTGGTTTTCGAAAACCAATTCATATAATGATAGGTATAGGAAAAGGCTATGAAAATCTGTATCTTCCATACATTCGGTGAGTAAAAACCTGAAGGACCCTCATTACCTAACCCTAATAATCTATTTATTTCAAAAAGTAATACATCAAAATTACTTGCAATAAGTGCCTTGAGTGTTGATTGATCAATTGTAATTGCTGATGATGGTATTTTATTATTTATAATAATAAATATGACAAACAGCAATGAAACAACATTTATATATCCCCATCCTGACTTTGACCTTTTAGCTCCTGACCACATGAACAGCACAGTAAAGATAAAAACATGAACAATTGAGGGTAAAAATACTCCGAAAACAACTGTAAAAAATGGATAACCAATTAAAAAGATACTAATAACTATACACAGACATAATAATAATACCCTATTTATCCATTTATCCGTAATATAATAAATGATAGTCGAGAACAGCCCGATGAACAGCACTGAGTGCCCCCAATCAATGATTCCGCTAAGAGGCTTATAGATAGAGGATTGTGAGATCTCATAATAATACGCTTTGGTGAAATCCCATTTTGCAAGCTCAGGGATGAAAAAAGCTGTCGCAGAAATACTGAGTACCGCAATTACTACTAATAAATATGTTTTTTTATCGTTCGGGTTTTTTAAGAAGTAGTTCTTTTTCTCCAGCCAGTTTATTTCAGTTAAATAATGTAATGGACCTAATACGGCATACGAAAATAGAAAAAGCTGAAAAGGAAAAGCATAAGCAAGCCATAATACTACCCATATCAAGAAAAAATTTACTATGTCTATTTTTTTATAAGTTGTCATTTGGCTATTCGAATTAATTTTCAATAAGTTTTAAGATTCTATGCGGAAGTATGTATAGTAAAGCATCGATTATTTGTGTATCTACATCATTCTAAATACAATCAGAAGATTCAAATGCTCCATTCATTAACTTGATTCGAATGTGATTTATTAGCAAAAGCAAACAATTGATTTAAATGATATTGGAGTTGTAATATCTAATAAATATATAATCTTGTGTGAATTTAAGCCGGAGATTCCAGATCGATAATGTCTCAGATTTGGGATGCACGAATGTGCCATAGCATTCATGCTAAACAGATAAGCTAAACTACACTGAATCAATGGAAATTAAAAGTCGAATTTAAGGTGCAGTTTTAGACGTTAAAGCTCTGCGAAGCTACAGCAAGGTTCTTTTATATATAAAGAATGGTCGGTATATTTACTATAGGAAATCGGAATCTTGGTATCAGATAGGAAAAGACATAGAAACTTAGGCTTCTATGTCTTTTTTGGAGTAAAAGGCTTGTATTTGTGATGTGGGCTGCTACTGGTTTTAATAATAGTCAGGTAAACCAAGGAAACAGTAGAGGTAAATTTTTACTGTTATTTCCTCGTAAAATCTTACTGTACAATAAGTGCAGATAAGAATTTAGGTGGTTTCGATAGTAATTCGCGTTTATAAGCAGCTTGGCATTGTATCCAAGATTTTTCCAATTCATGTGAATTTCCGGTGGTAGCTAATGCTTTGAATAACAATTCATAAGCATTCTCTTGAATATGGTCAATTTCAAGGATTTTTTTCGCATTGATTATAGTATGAGCAATATTTTCTTGTTTGTAGTAATAATAACCGATTTCAAGAATCGCATTGATATACATTTCTTTGAGGTTCTCCCGTTCAAAACTCGACCAT
>JACPWH010000200.1:0-5762 GCA_016197185.1 Ignavibacteriota bacterium | reverse complement strand
CAAAAGAGTCTTCTTTAAGGAAATCACCGGAATAGAGTGCTGTTGCTTGCTCGTACAATTGAATTTTTAGTGATTCATTTGTCTGTTTTTGCGCTTTTACTATAAGTTCTTTGAATGTAAGGAAATCAATTTCAGCATTTGAACCTAAGTCAAGCATATAATTTTTTCCGACAATCTTAATATAAACCGAGGGTTGTCTGGGCATAATATCCGGCTCAAGTGCTTTTCTGATATAAGTTACACAATTCCATAATGTTGGGATTAGATTCCGTCCTGCAGCATCATACCAAAGGGTATCGATAAGCTCATCAGCCGATACCGATTTGCGGTGGTTCATGAGCAGAATTTTGAAAATATCGCGAGCTTTTTTACGTTGCCAATCTTCTGTCGTTAGCTCTCGATTACCGATTTTAACAGAGAAATGTCCGAATGTTTCAATAATTACGGGATGAATTAGTTTGTTCTTCGAAGATGCATTTGGAATAGCCGGTGTTGCAAGTACAAGACCTTGTTGTTTAATTGAGTCGGTTCGCCTTAAAAAGTCATCGGAAAGAGAACTGTTTGAAGAAGCCATGAGCATTTCAGCGTGTTGTCTTGTCTTTTGAAGTTGTGCTTCAATCATAAGTTTTTCAGCATTTTTCCGTTGCTCTTCCTTAGCGATTATTTTGGAAGTTACTGAAAGACGTCGTGAAAAATGAGCTGAGGCTGTTGAATCGCCAATAAGATTTGATGAAGATTGCAACTGTTTGAGGGCACTCTGCAAGATAGAATGTGAATTAATGTTTTCTGCTATTTCGAGTGCTTTTTGGGCATACTCAAGTGCCGATTCGTTGTTGTTGAATTTTTCATTACTGCTTGCGATTAATAGCAGTGATTCAGCTTCTCCTTCTTTTGCAGATGTATCATGGTTTAACTGATAGCTTTTATTGGCATAATCCAATGCAGTGGCTGCATCCCCGTTTTGTGCAAAAATCCGTGCAATATTCAAAAGAACATTTGCTTCACCAACTTTGTCCGCAAGCGCAGAATATAAACTCAGCGACCTCATTGAATATGATAAAGCCAGCGAATCGTTATTCATTTTTCGATAGATTGAGCAGATTTGATTCAAGCAAAAAGCGAGGTGACGCTGATCTTTGAGTTGCTCGGCAATCGCTGTACTTCTCATCATCAAATCGAGAGCTCCGGTATAATTATCCAACTGAAGGTAAACAGAAGCGATATTACCGATTATCCAACTTTCTGTATTGAGGTCTTTCTCACGTGATGCTATTACCAATCCTTCATTATAATAATTGAGAGACGTTGCATAATCTGCTATATGGAAATAGGAATTCCCCAAACTATTAAGCGATTCCGCAATATAAAAATCTTGATTTAACGATCTTGCAAGTACAAGTTGTTTTTGAGAATATTCCACTGCATAAAAATATTCACCGAGTAATTTATATGAATAAGCGATATTACCTAATAACCCAAGTGATGTTCTTTCGAGCCCTGCAAGTTGAAGCACTGCAAATGCGTTGAGATATTCTTCCAAAGATTCTTGAATTCGTCCTGTTGTAAAGTAAACATTTCCAATTCCTTGCAATACTCGTGCAATACCGTGTGAATCTCCAATTTCCTGAAAAATATCACCTGATTCATGAAGTACATCGAGTGCATCGTCAAATAACAGCAACTCGCATAACGCCCATCCTTTATTCCATAATGCACGAGCAGTTCCATGTCTGTATCTATTTGTATTTGAAAGATCAAGAGCTTCATTACTGAGTGCAAGAGCTTCTTCCGGGTTGCCGGAATCAACAACTGCCATAGCTTTCTTATTAAGTTCGTCGATTTTCGATTTGATATTTGCAGGTTCTAAAATCGTAGTAGTCATTATCGGATTTATTGCGTAATTTTCAAAACAATGGAAATAATTATTGAAGTAGGAGTTTCTCTAGGAATCTCGGAGGATGTACTCCAAGTTCTTTTTTATATGCTTTCTGACATAATTTCCATGCTTTAGTCAGTTCGGAAATTTGTTGATTATTTGCAAGTGCGGTAAAAAGTAATTTATATCCTTCTTCATATATTTTATCGGTTTCAATTGCCATACGTGCATAGATGACCGCATCGGGTATCTTTGATTTATGGAAATAATAGTTGCCAATTTCGATTGTGGCTTCAAGAAATAACTCTTTCATCGATTCACGTTCAAAACTTGCCCATTCCTCAAATGAGTCTTCCTTCAGAAACTCACCGGTATAAAGAGCAACCGCGTTCTCTAATAAGCTCATTTTAACTTCAACATTATTTTCTTGACGAGATGAAGCAAGTATATCCTTGAATTGCAAAAAATCAATTGAAACCTCTGTTCCTAAATCCAACATATAGGATCTATCCGAGATTTTAATGTAGGATGAAGGAGTATGTGGTTTTATATCAGGCTCGAGAGCTTTTCGAATGTAAGAAACCGAATTCCAAAGTGTAGGTATTAGATTTTTGTTTGCTGAATCTGACCAGAGAAAGTCAATCAGTTCATCAATGGTTACAGATTTTCGGTGATTGATAAGTAAAATTTTAAAAATGTCGCGTGCCTTTTTCCTTTGCCAATCGTCATTAGTAAGTTGTCTGTTGCCAATTGTTACAGAAAAATGTCCAAATGTCTGTACAGCAATTGCGTTGTTGATTTTTACTTTCTTTGCAGCAGGTTGGATTGCAGTTGTCGTTAAAGCAAAACCCTGTTGTTTCAGTGTGTTTGTTTTGTTTAAAAAATCTGTTGAGAGTGAGGACATTGAGGATGCAATGAGCATCTCTGCTTGCTCTCGTGTTTTTTTAATTTGAGCTTCAAGTAAAAGCTTTTCAGCATTTTTCCGCTGCTCTTCTTTTGTTATAATTTTTGAAACTGAAGTTAGCCGAAATGAATACCGGGATGCAGAAATATTATCCCCATTTAGGATCGAAATGGATTCCAAATGACACAATGATGATTGAAGCAATCTGTGTGAGTTTATGTCCTCTGCAATCAAAAGTGCATTTTCTGCATATTCTAATGCTGACGTAAAGTTGTTAAGCTTTTCATAGCATTTTGCGATTAAAAGCAATGTTTCTGCTTCTGCTTCCTTTATTGATGAAGTTTGTAATAAACCTCTGCTTTTGTGTGCATATTCAAGTGCTGTATGTATATCGCCGCTTTGTTCAAAAACACAAGCAATATTATGCAGAGTATATGCCTCACCAACACGATCTCCGTGTGCAACATCAATCGAGAGGGCTCGCATGGCATAATTAAGAGCCAACGAGCCATTATTCATTTTTCCGTAAACACAGCAAACATAATTTAAAAGAGCGGTGAGTACCTTGCCATCCTCATGTTGTTCTGCAATTGCAATACTGCGCATCATAGAGTCGAGTGCGCTTGTATAGTTATCTAAGAGATAATAGACGGCACCGATATTTGCAAGGAGCATACATTCTGCATGCAGGTCTTTAATTTCGATAGCGAGAGCCAAGCCTTCATTTGAGTAATTAAGCGAGGTTTCATAATCGGCAATGTGAAAATACAATTCTCCCAAGCTGCTTAATGCTTTGGCTGTGTATTTACTTGCATTATGGAGTTTGGCGACTGCCAGTTGCTTTTCGGCAAATTGAATGGAAACAAAAAACTCACCGAGCATATTATAGCTGGGGACAATATTGCTTAAGATAGGCAATGTCTCTTTTGTCAATCCTGCAAGTTCAAGAACGGTATATCCTTTCAGAAACTCTTCCAATGCTTCCTGAATTCGCCCGGTAGAATAATACACAGCTCCTATACCCGTTAACGCCCGGGCTAACTCCTCTGAATTACCAATTTCCTGAGAGACTTCTACAGATTGATGAAATGATTTCAGAGCATCTTCATATTTGAGCAATTTGTAATAAATTTTTCCGGTTATACCTAAAGAAGTACAGATACCTGTCTGATATTTATGCATGACGGCAAGATCATATCCTTTAGCACTTGTTTCAAGAGCCTGATCTGATTGATCGTTATTAAAGAAAGCAAGAGCCTCCAAATTAATCGTATCAATTTCGGAATATATTGAAGGCAAAGAATTACCGCTTGACATCACACTTTTTCCTTTAGGCGTTATTGAGAATTTTCCAGTTTGGGTAGTGATAACAAGGAAAAGTAGGAAGGTTGGTTACGCAACGGTGAAATAAATTGTACAAAAATTTTAGTTTATAAATGAGTAAATGTGGTACAAAACTAATGTGGATAAATACTTATGTTTGGTATATACAATACCTTATGTTTGGTATTTGTAATGCTCAGAAATATGAAATTCCCAATATCGTGCTATCGTGAATTCTATCGTTGTGTCATCCGGTAAAAACTGTTTGTTCATCTACAAAACAAATCGGATTTCCAAACGGATCATTTGCATAAAACAAACGTTCTCCCCAAGGCATTGTTTCAATAGTATCATCTACATATAAACAGTTGGAATTCTTTACCTTTTCATGCACTCCATCTACATTATCGGTTGAGATATAGATATACTGATTCTCATGGAAAACCCACTTTTCTTTAATATTATCTCCATCTGCAATCGGGTCGTAAATTGCTAAGATAGTTCCCTCTAAATCGAAGTAGTGCCTTCCCGATGAAACTCTTTTTCCATTTTGTCCTAAAATATGGGAATAAAATGCTACAGCTTCAGTAATGTCTGTAACTGGGAAAATAACTCTATATAGTTTCATATACTCTTCAATTCTTATTTCGAATAATAACTGCAAACGAAGTTACAGCAAATCCGTGCTTCTTCCAAACTAAATTTGATGCACATACAAAAAAACCGGAAGAAGGATATTCTTCCGGTTTTTTTAAGTTTTTATAGCAACAGTATTATAAAAATAATTTCAATTGAACTTTAATCCGAACCGAAAGCCAAAGCCAAGTGAATTACCTGTCTTAGCAAAAAAACTATCGGTAAGAAATATTATCAAGTTTATTTGGGTTGTCATAGGCTTTACTTACGCGTGTATATGCAAAGAGATCCATGAATAAATCGTTGCCAAAGAAAATTGTATTCCCTATACCCAAGTTTACATTAACTCGAATAATACTATTATGAATCTGCGTATTTCTCAGACGATAGATTTCAATCCCGTTTTCCTGTTCAAGAGTCCATGCCTTACCTGTGTAATCCAATCCAAATGAGCGAAACTCGAGAGCCCCAAAAAGATAAAAATTAGAAACAGGATTTTGCAAGCCACCAAACTTGGGGTTATTGCTAACATAGGCTCGAGCATTGACACAAATCCCAAAACCTAATACTTCCACTGTATCCTTATTAGCACTAACCAGTAGATTGTCCCTAGCGTCATCTATAGCTCCAAAATAGAATTCAGGAGATACACCAATCGAAAAATGACTATTTGGCAATCTTCTTTCTACCTCTACTTTTATTCCATTGGCAAACATTTGCAAAGGATGGAGTGAAATTAAGTAATTGGTTGAAAGGGAATCACCTTCAGACGCTCTGCAAATAAATATCGGTATAGACAAAAAACATACAATCAGAGATAATTTCAGTTTCATTTATAAATTAATTTTCCAACTAATTGAATGGAATCATTAACTATATTGAAATTTGAAAATCCTCCCGGAATCACTGCTGTGAATGAATTACCATTTGGAATTATATCAAAGGCATTGGCAGTAGAATTCTTATTCACGAGAGTAGCTTTTGTTCTGTCCGTGATATCAAAAAGTTTTATTCCGTTATCAC
>JACPWH010000199.1 GCA_016197185.1 Ignavibacteriota bacterium | reverse complement strand
TCATTTTTGAACTTTTTCTTTCTAAACCCGATTTGGGATTGATTGCAGGCGGATTTATTCCTCATTTGCCAGATGGTGCTTTGGTGGTTGTAACAGGTATTATCGGTGCAACAGTTATGCCTCATAATTTATACCTTCATTCGGCACTTGTGCAAACCCGTGCTTTCGATACAAGTACCGAAGGTAAAAAATTAGCTTGTAAGTATAATTTCTGGGATTCGATGATTGCCCTCAACGGTGCATTTTTCGTCAATGCCGCAATACTCATTCTTGCTGCTTCCGTGTTTTTCAAAAATGGACTTGAAGTCACTCAACTTCAACAGGCTCACACACTGATTTCTCCTCTTTTAGGAACAAGTTTGGCAGGGATTGTTTTTGCTGTCGCTCTCTTGGCTGCAGGACAGTCTTCTACGCTCACCGGAACATTGGCAGGACAGATTATCATGGAGGGGTTCTTGAATTTTAAGATTCGCCCTCAGCTTCGCCGGCTTATTACCAGACTTATTGCTATTGTTCCTGCCGTTATAGTTATCCTAACTTCAGTTGATCAAGGAGAAGGGGCATATCAACTTTTGATTTTAAGCCAGGTCATACTCAGCCTTCAATTGTCGTTTGCCATAATTCCGCTTATTCGGTTCACAAACAGCCGTGAACGTATGGGGGAATTCGCCAATAAAGTATGGGTGAAAACTATAGCATGGACAATAACAGCTATTATTCTTTCACTCAATGTTTGGTTAGTCATTGATAGTTTTAGGAAGTGGATTGCTTCATCAGATAGCCCGTATGCTGTTTATATATTTGCTTTCGCACTTGGTTCCATATTACTTGTTCTGCTTTGGTATGTATGTTTCAGACCTCTTGGAAAAATAACGAATGTAAAATCTATAGTAAAAGAGCATATTGGTAAGTATTTTGGAAAGGATGAGCCTGATTTGACATTAGAATTACCGGTTTATAAAAAAATAGGTGTTGCGATTGATCTATCCAAATCAGACAAGAATGTTCTTAGTCATGCAATAAGCCTTGCTGTGCATCATAAAGCGGAATTATTGATTTTTCATATAGTAGAGGGAGCAAGCGGTATAGTTCTGGGCGAACAGACATATAGTGAAGAAGCCAGGGAAGATGCTGAATATTTAGATAAAATTGCAGCATTATTACTTGAAAGTAACTTGAAAGCAAAATCTGTGTTGGGCTATGGTTCAGTTCCCAAAGAAATTATTAGACTGGCAAAAAGTACTGAAATTGATATATTGGTGATGGGTGCGCATGGTCATCGAGGTTTCTTTGATTTCTTATATGGTACCACAATTTCTCCTGTCCGCCATTCACTCAAGATACCGATTGTAATTATTCGATAAATAGTTTCAGTTTTTTGAATTAGATTCGTATTTCATTACTTTAATTTACTCACAATAAGGAATTTATCACTATTTAAAACATTATTTTGCAGATTCAGAAATATAATTATAACTTTGTAAAAAAATCAAAAAAATGAGAATTACATTGAGAACCCCTTAGCCTCACCATTGAAATTCGATTCGATAAAACAGACTGCATTTCGAAACATAATTTCATGGTGTTGTAAATGTAAAGGTAAAGGTATATATTGATTAAGAGTTAGAAGTTATGTTTATTTTTATGAGAGAATTATGGAAGTAATTTATACTACTCGATTGAAATTTATAAAACAAAGTCTGTTGTTGGTTTCCCTCCTGTTATTATCTACACATACAGTTCTATCGCAGAATAGCAAAGACACCAGTTCTGTTGCAGCTAAAGACGCTTCACAATCAGATCTTAAATTAAATGTCACCTCCGATGTGATGAGCAGATACATTTGGAGAGGAACTGATTATGGTGATTCTCCTAGTATTGAGCCGACAATATCACTTTCCTTACCAAATCTTGAGATAGGTTTTTGGGGCTCTATTGCCACAAATAGTAACTACAAAGAAATAGACTTGTACCTAAAATATACCTATAAAACTATCACAGGCATATTTACAGATTATTGCATTCCGTATGCAAATGGAGGAGCATTTGCTTCACCAAATATAAAGTATTTTAACTACAATGATAAAACAACCTGTCATGTGTTTGAAGGTTCTTTACTTTTCAAGGGCGGAGATAATTTCCCTTTATGGTTGCAAGGAAATATTTTCTTCTATGGGAATGACAAGAGGTGGGGATACGACCCCGAAAAGGATGTTGTTAGTAAAACTTACTACTCTTCCTATTTTGAAGTAGGCTATAGTTTCCCTATTCAAGGAAATACTGCCGATGTATTTATTGGCTTCTCTCCTATTGCCGGATATTACGGGAACACTCTTGGAGTAGTTAATCTGGGAATAACCGGAAATCGCAAAATAAAAATTTCACAAGATTTTGAATTACCCGTCAAGGCTTCTTTAATATTTAATCCCCAATCATCGATCTGCTATTTTGTATTTGGAATGACATTTTGATAATAATTAGTTCAATTATTTTATAATCATTTTAAAAATTTATGATAGATACAGGTTCTACCGGGTTTATGCTCTTAGCTACAAGTTTGGTGATGCTTATGACTCCAGGCTTGGCATTTTTCTACGGAGGATTGGCTTCGAAGCGCAATATATTAGGTATAATGATGCAAAGTTTTGTTTCATTGGGCTGGACAACCGTATTATGGGTATTGTTTGGTTATTCGCTTTGCTTTAGCGGTGGAGAAGGAGGTATAATAGGTGATTTCCATAAAGCATTTTTGAATGGAATAAATTCCGATACGATGTACACGAATGGTAAGATACCCGAATTTGTGTTTTTCGCCTATCAGATGATGTTTGCGATTATCACTCCTGCACTTATTACGGGTGCATTTGTGAATAGGATTAATTTTAAGGCATATCTGGTTTTTCTTACTGTGTGGCAGATTTTAGTTTACTATCCTTTTGTTCACATGATATGGGGCGGTGGTTTGCTTGCCGAGTGGGGCGTTCTAGATTTTGCAGGAGGCATCGTAGTTCATGTTACTGCGGGTTTTGCTGCTTTAGCTTCGGTCTTTTATGTTAAAGCGAGGATGGACAAAAATTCAACTCCTAATAGCATTCCTCTCGTTGCTATCGGCAGCGGTTTATTGTGGTTCGGATGGTACGGTTTTAATGCCGGCAGCGAAGTTTCTGTGGATTTTGTAACTTCTACTGCTTTTATTAATACTGATATAGCAGCTTCTTTTGCTACAATTGCATGGCTGGTAATTGAATGGTCTCGAGAGAAGAAGCCTAAATTTGTGGGATTACTTACGGGCTCGATTGCGGGGCTGGCAACGATAACTCCGTGCGCTGGATTTGTGCCTGTGTGGGCATCTCCAATAATTGGGATTGCTGCCGGTGTGATTTGTTATTTTGCAGTACATTTAAAAAATAAAATGAAATGGGATGATGCATTGGATGTATGGGGAGTTCACGGTGTAGGAGGATTTTTAGGAACTATCCTTCTTGGCATTTTTGCTTCGAAAGCTATTAATGTTGCCGGGGCAGATGGTTTATTCTATGGAGGAAACTCTTTCTTCTGGAAACAAATTTTAGCTGCAATCGGAGCTGCAATTTATGCCTTCGTATTTACATATATAATGCTTGTTATCATCAATAAGATTACCCCGGTTAAAGTGGAAAGTCATTTAGAAGCATTAGGGCTTGATGAAGTCCTTCATGGTGAAAAAGCGTATGATGAGGGCGTTCTGTGAAATGTAAAAATATTGTTCTTTATTAGATTTCTATACATTCATAAATTATACAAAAAAAAGACGTCATCCGTTCAAGATGTCGTCTTTTTTGTTTCATGTTGTTACTCAAAACTGTATCCGGTTCGAAGAAAAGAAAAACCAATCTTTTTATAGTGGCAGAAATACATGATTCATATTCAAAGTTCAATTCAATGTATAATTCTTCCACTTCCGATTGATTTTTTGTAATTTTGCCGCATGAGTACCAAACAAACCCCATTGATGCGGCAATACAGTCAGATTAAACAGAAAAATCCAGAAGCAATTCTCCTCTTTCGCATGGGAGATTTCTTTGAAACGTTCGAAGGAGATGCCGAAATCACTGCCCGGGTTTGTGGAATTACCCTTACCAAACGTAACAATGGAGAAGCGGGCGAAGTACCTCTTGCAGGATTCCCTCACCACCAATTAGATAATTACCTTCCAAAACTTGTTCGTGCCGGATATCGGGTTGCTGTATGCGAGCAACTTGAAGACCCCAAACTTGCGCGAGGCATAGTCAGGCGAGGTGTAGTAGAGGTGGTGACACCCGGTGTAGCAATGAACGATAAGTTATTGGATTCAAAGCACAACAATTATGTAGCTGCATTATATTTTTATACTCTTAAATCAGGTGAAATTCTTGCCGGACTTGCCTGTGCCGATGTTTCTACAGGGCATTTCTTTTCTTCAGAAGTACATATTCATGAGTTGATTTCACTTCTTGAAACTCTTGCACCTGCAGAAATAATAGTAAGTAAACCACAACTAAAAGTAATTTCGGAACATTTGAGTGAGCTTTCGATTACACCTGTAATAACAAAGCTCGAAGATTGGATTTTTGATAGTCAATTTGCTGCTGAAAACTTAATTCGGCATTTCAAAACAACCTCTTTAAAGGGTTTTGGAGTCGAATCACAAACAGCAGGCCTTATTGCAGCCGGAGCAACCCTGCACTATGTATCTGAAACCCAACAAGGCGGAGCTTCGCAAATTAAACGAATGAGCGTGTTTAATCCTTCGGAGTTTATGACACTGGATTTTGCAACAAGGCGCAATTTGGAAATAATTTTTTCGATGAAGGACTCAGGTCGTGAAGGCACATTAATTTCAATCCTCGATAAAACTAAAACTCCAATGGGTGGGCGGATGTTCAAACAGTGGATCACCAGACCTCTCAGAACTGTAGAACCAATCCAAAGGAGACTTGATGCTGTTGGTGCATTGGTGGAAGGTGGAGGCAATTCGGATTACCTTCGAAGTGAAATGTCGGAAATTGGTGATATAGAGCGTCTGATTTCAAAGGTTTCAACCGGTCGTGCTAACCCCAGAGATGTAGTGTCGCTTAAAAAGAGTTTGCAGAAAATCCCTTCAATCCGCTCAATTCTTACTGATATTAATTCTTCTGCTCTTCAATCATTAGCGAATGCTTTGGAACCGTTAGATGGTGTAGTAAAGATGATAGAACAAGCGTTAGCTGATGATATTTCTGCTCAAATTGGATCGGGTGCGTGTTTTAGAGAAGGATTCTCATCGGAAATTGATATGTATCGCGAAGCAATGTATTCCGGTAAAAATTGGATTGCAAATTATCAGGCAACTGAACGTGAAACATCAGGAATTCCATCCCTCAAAGTGAGTTTTAATAATGTTTTCGGATATTATATCGAAATAAGTAATACTCATAAGAGCAAGGCACCGGAACATTATGACCGCAAACAAACCATTTCGACAGGCGAACGTTATACAACACAAGCATTAAAGGAAATTGAAACTAAAATCCTAACTGCAGAGGAAAAGATAGCAGAGGTTGAGCTACGGCTGTTTGTGGAGCTCCGTACAAAAATTGCTGAATATACTGAGCAAATTCAAGTGCTTGCCTCACGGATTGCAGCATTGGACTGCATCCAAAGTTTTGCTCATGCTGCACGGGAATATGATTATTGCAAACCGATAATTGATGATTCAAATACACTTTCCATTACCAATGGTCGGCATCCGGTTGTTGAACGTGTACTTCCACTCGGAGAGCATTTCTCACCGAACAGTACTAAGATTTCCACAGAAACAGAGCAGATACACATTATCACCGGACCGAATATGTCGGGTAAATCTTGCTATTTACGGCAGGTAGGTTTAATTGTTTTACTGGCTCAAATCGGGTCTTATGTTCCGGCAACCGATGTACATTTAGGCGTAATTGACAGGATCTTTACGAGAGTTGGGGCTCAAGATAATATTACCGCCGGAGAAAGCACTTTTTTGGTGGAGATGCAAGAAGCAGCTAATATTCTCAACAATGCAACAAGCAAAAGTTTGATACTGCTCGATGAAGTGGGGAGAGGCACGGCAACTTTCGACGGAATCTCAATAGCATGGGCAATAGCAGAGTATCTGCATGAAAACACGAGGGCAAAAACACTTTTTGCAACGCATTATCACGAATTAAACGATCTGGCAGGACAATTTGAACGGATTTGTAACTATAAAGTTGAGGTACAAGAAATTGGCAATTCCGTGATATTTACTCACAGGGTTGTTCACGGTGCAAGTGATCATTCATTTGGAATACATGTTGCACAAATGGCAGGTTTACCTTCGGCAGTGATAGAGAGAGCTACTGAAATTTTACATGAGTTAGAGCATAAAGGAGATAAAAAATTAGCACAAATTCCTTCGTCAACTAAAGAAAAAGAAGGTAACTACCAGCTTTCTTTCTTTGAAATTAAGGATGATGCTCTTCGAGAAAAACTCCGCTCGCTTGACCTCAACAAGCTAACCCCAATGATGGCATTGCAAACTCTGGTTGAATTACAGAAAGAAGCGGGTAAAAAAAACAAGCGATAATGTATGGTTTCTCACTTAAAATAACTCTATAACAGGTAGCAACTACATATCTAAAATGTTAAAAATGTTAAAAAGTATTTTTTTAAGTAACATTCATCAGCATATTGTGTTAATCCGCACGTGTACGTTATGGTTGTTTGCTAAATGTTTAAAAAAGTAAAAGTTGCAGATTTGAAAAAAAAGTTTGCTTTTCTCAAAATTTCCTTGCAATATTGTGGTACTTTAATAGTACAGCCACTTAGAGTCCCTTTGTTTTATGCTAAATAAGGGTAATGAGCGGCGCAAAAAGTAATTGTTTACTTCTTAGTTCTCAAAATTTGTATATCAGATTATTTTCAGTTTATTTTAATTTATTTTAGTTTTATAGGAGTTCATTTCTATGAAAAAGTTTACGATTTATGCTTTAAAGTGTTTTGCACTTATCGCAGCGATTGCATTAATTGGCAACGGCATAATGAATGCCCAAACGCCTGTTAAAAGAGTATTGGTAGAAGAGGGAACAGGCGCATGGTGCGGATGGTGTCCACGTGGTGCGACTACACTCGTTGAGATGATTGAAAAGTATCCGGGTAAAGTTATCGGTGTAGCGGTACATAATGCTGACCAGATGTCTGTTGCTGATGAATCATTGTTTTCACAAGCTTTCATCAATGGCTATCCAAATATGGTTGTAGATAGAAAAAGATTTGCAGGAATTTCAGGAGCGAAGATTGGCATGAGCGATGGAGCAATTCCCGGACCTATTGCTACGCAATTGTCGCAAAAAGCAAAAGTGGATGTAGTTGTAGAAAATCTACTTTATTCGTCTGCAAATAGGTCACTTAGTGTAGATGTAAAGGCAAGTTTTGTTTCATCCGTAACAGGTGATATCCGGTTTAACCTTTATATTGTAGAAGATAGTGTTAAAGGATCGGGTACCGGTTATGACCAAGCTAATTATCTGAATACAGACAACAGCAGCCCTTGGTATAATAAAGGCAACCCAATGAAAAACTTCTACCATCGCCATGTATTGCGCAAAATGCTTGGAGCAATGTGGGGAACAGATAAAGTTATTCCTTCAACAGTTGCAAGCGGTGGTGTTTATACAAAGAACTATACATTCACATTGCCTGCAGGATGGAATGACAAAAGAATTAGTGTTGTCGGACTTGTAGAAATGTATGATGCAAACAGCAACGATAAAAAAGAGGTTCTTAATGCGTATGAACTTGGACTTTTTGAAACAGTTCTACCATTGGTAGCTGTTACAGGATCAGTTGCAGACCCGTATATTCATGCTCCACTAAGCACTACATTAACCAGAAAAGTTCAATTCAAAAATGATAATGATAAAGATGTTGAAGTAAATATTGAAGTTGATGTTCCAAACAGTACACTTCCGGGTGGATGGAATGCAACAGTTGAACCTACAAATGCAACTATTCCTGCCGGCGGTACGGTGGACGCAACTGTTACAATCACAACTGATGATCAATTGGATTATGCAAAAGCTGTTGTTATTGCAAAACCTGTTGTAACAGATGCAATTCCTGTAGAAGGAAAAGCTACCGTATATGCATTAAGCGAAGACATTAAATATTGTGTTATTGAAGGGTATAACTACTTTGTAAAACAGCCTTTTACTGAGTCGATGAAAGCAATGAAGGGTGTAGGAGACAAAACAAAAGTATTTACTTGGGCTGAGGATAAAGAAATTTTGCAAGCATTTGCTGATCAATTTAATGTTTGTGCGATTAGCTTTTCCGGTGGACTTATTTTAGGTGGAACTGCAGATTTTGTTTCAGGTCAACCTTTAGCAGCAGAACCTACAATCAACCCCGACTATCCAAACTTCGCGAAATATGTTAAATCTATTATGGCAGCCGGCAAACACGTTTTGCTTTCGGTACCTAATGGTTTGTGGTGGAACGGGCAACCTGGTGGTGTAAATGAAGATGCAACAGAGTTCTATAAAATGTTAGGAATTGAATTAGGCAATGCCGGTCAACGTTTTACGGTAACTACATCAGGTACTACTACTACATATACTCAAACTCCATTTACAGTTGCCGGTGTTGATAATGAAATCTGCGCTAATATTATGGGATCGGGCAATGGGGGAGGCGGATACTATACATACTGGACTAATCTTATGAAATTGAGTCCGGGCAGTGCATCAGTTCCAATTTTTACAATTAGTACCAAACCTTCTGAAATAGTAGGTGTACGTTACGAAGCTGCTAATAAGGCACGTGTAGTTTTCCTTACATTTGATATGGGTGCATTTAACAATGATGCAATCAGTCAACAAATTACAGAAAAAGCAATTAATTGGCTGGCTGAAGGTCTTGTTGTGAAACCAAAAGCTCCGGTTATTGCCGGGCTTAATGACCTTGATTTCGGTGAAGTAGAACTCAAGAAATCAAAAGAGATGACAGTTACAATTCGTAATGAAGGAGATGCAGATTTGATGATAACTGCTATTAAGACTGTTATCAATAATGATTTCAAACTTAAAAGTGTATCGCTACCTATAACTATTGCACCCGGTGACAGCATTGTTGTTACAGTAATATATACTCCTACTATGATAGGCGAGTCAATTGGGGGCACACTTAGTATCACATGTAATGACCCGGAAAACACCGATATTCTTGTTGATCTTGTAGGTTCCGGTAAAGAAGCTGCTTCTGCAGTATTTACTCCTGCTGATGATGCTAAAACGATTATCGGTATGACTGCAGGACCAAATCCTGCTACTATAACTTCTACAATCAGCTATAGAATCGGTGGGGTATCTCCGCAAGTTATTGAAATGTATGTTGTAGATGTTCGTGGTGCAAGAGTTGCAACATTGGTTGATAACCTCTCACTTGCTCCCGGCAGCTATACTTCAACTATCAATGCAGCTGACTTAGCAAGCGGAAGCTATCGTATTGTAGCTCATTCAGCAGTTGAAACAGTTCAACTTCCACTTGTAATAAACCGTTAATAGTTGAAGAGAAGTTTTCCTTCTCATCATAGTCAAACGAAAGAGCCGGACGAAGATTATCTTCGTCCGGCTCTTTTCTTTATGATTAGACCTGTTAAGTACGTGGATAATAATAAATTATGTAGAATCAGGTAACTCTTCATCTATTGTTACAGCAGACATCTTCCTTATAACCATAGACAAGAAAGATAAGTTGTGTCGGTTGTTTACCACTATGTACTGTGTTATTAGATTTCGCACAAACAGATTGTTGTTACAATACATTCCTTCTAAGTGTATATAGGAAACTGTAGTTGTTTTTACAATAGTGCACTGAGTAGTTATTATTGTAGAGATACACTAAATACTGTCAAAAAAAATCGAGACAATAGAACTCGTTTATTTGACAAGTAATTGAACAACGACAGGCTCAACATAACCTAGCTTGCCGGTCATACTCAGTTCCTGATAGTCGCTAAAGCCTCTTACAAAGTAATAAGATGACATTGAAAAAATATGCACCCTTGTCATCCTGAATCGGGTTCAGGTTCTCCATTGTTCTTTGGTCGTGCTAATTTCGATGTATGAAAGGAGACGTTGAATCAAGTTCAGCATAACAAAACGGTTATTTTATCAACAAATTAGAAGATGTCATTTACAACCTGTCGTTATACAGATACATACCTTTTTTGAAATAAACCTTAACAAATTGTTGTCAGTTATTTTTATCCTTTTGCTATGGCTCTATACAAGTAAAAACAAAGAACCGAATGAAAGTAAATCTCTCATCCGGTTCTTGTAATTTATCGAATACTTTAGCTGTGAACTTACCTCCGTACTTCAACTGGTATTGTTTGGCGTATCCCATCTGCAATAAGTGTAATATAATACTGACCATTGGTCAAATTATCATTGCTCAAATGTTCTGTATAATTGCCTGCAGAGCGGAAATCGTCGAGTATAATTTTAACAGCTTTTCCTTGTTGATCATAAATTGCCATTTTAATTGAAGATGATTTACCTAGTGAAAATTGTACCGAACCGGTTGCATTTAATGGGTTGGGATATACCCTTAACTTGAAAATATCCTTAACTTCTTCATTTACTCCATTAGCTCCTGTAGAGAAATTCCACTTTGTCGAAAATGATCCTTCTTGTGTTCCATTAAGTGCGCTAACACGCCAATAGTATTTTTTCTGCAATTCAAGCCCAGTAATATCAAATGAGGTTTCCGTTACATCCTTTCGATCGAGAATTAATGACGTAAAGCCTAAATTCTGTGCAACTTGCAAGTGATAAGCTGTTGCACCCGCAGACTTATTCCAACGTGCTTTTACAGGTAATCCCAATCCAATTGTCCCTGATGCAGGTGAGGATAAAGCAGGGGCAGCAACGGCTGTCGTAAATTTCCATACTTCTGAAAAAATACTTGCACCACCTGAGCTAAAGGCACGGACACGCCAATAATAGGATTTTATGCCTTGGATCAAATTGCTTACATCGTAATATGTAGTTTTAAGTCCGTTTTGCTCTGCAAATATGGATGAAAAGTCTGATGATTCAGATACTTGCACCTGATAACCAACAGCACCAACAGATGAATTCCAGGCTAAAGTTTGTGATTGTAAAATATTTGTTGAATTGTTCAAAGGTGAAGCTAATGTAGGAACAGCAGGGGGAAGAGGTGATTGTGTTACCGTAGAACTAAACACTCCGTTTCCGTGTGTTGCAGCAACTACTTTCCCATCTGAATCTCGAGTATCTATCATGTCAACTACCACATTTCCGATTGTTTCAGATCCTTCTTGTTCCCATATCGTATTCTCTCCATTTAATAGGGCTGTTGAGTACAACCCTGTGCTTGTACCTACATAATAGATGTTTTTTCCACCTACAGATAATATTTTCACCCAACGGCACGAAGGCCCGCTTCCGCTTCCGTTTGCATTCTGCTCCAAATTACCTGAAACTGCTTGCCAGGTAGTTCCACCATCCGTTGTTTCAAATAAGCTTACAACGCTATAATTCGAAAAAGCAATTATTACATGATCACCATCTGCTGCATCAACTGTTGTACAACTTACATATCCACCTTTGGGGAATGAAGTTCCTGTAATATCTTTTGGAACGGATGAAAGGTCGGAAGCGTTATCCAAACGATATACTTTGCCGTGAATAGTTCCATAATACATTCGTGAGTCTGGTGTCTTTGTAATTCCGAGAGAGGAGATGCTGTCTGATGGAAGAAATGTATTCGGCAGTACGTCCCAATTAACTGAGGTTGAGTCCCATTTACCAAGTGGTATTTGTGTAAGGTCTTTATTTCGCCACAACGATGACCCCGCAGCTAAATACATAACTTTCTCATTGTTAGCATCTAATAAAAACGGGGCAATAAATAAATAACCCTTTCCTCCTGTTGGATCAATACGTCCTTTCTGCAAAATTTTTCCTGTACTGTCCAATAAAAAACGTCCGATTCTTCCTTGCTGTCTCGACATGTAATAGTTACCACCCGATGCAATCGCACAATAAGAGCCATCACCAAGACCCGGTTGTACCCATTCAGCTGTAGGCTCTGTCGAATTTACAAAAAAAGTTCCGTTATCCTGTAAGCCACCAATAATCACATCACTTGTCGCTTTGGAATGATCGAGAGCAATGGTATAAAACTGGGTTGTCAAATATCCATTGTTAAGAGATGACCAAACAGGTTCAGGAAGTGTATTGTCGTTACATTTCCATATTCCGCCATCATTTGCTGAAATCATAGCATTTGGATTGGAATAGGAAAAAATCAGTTCATGCTGGTCAGGATGTTGGTTCGCATATAATTCATAATCAGGGCGTGTCGTACCGGGTTTATAGCCCCCAATCCATGATGTAGTTGATGTAGAGGTAAATCCATCGGTAGAACGATATAAGTTAGTACCCCCAACAAAAACAACGTTAGGATTATCCGGTTTGACCCTTACGAACAAATCGTATGAACCCTGTGAGAAGAAATCTCCGAATTCACCTCCGAATGCAGGTAAATTTTGTGAACGATTTTCCCATTTGCCACCTACACCCGTTCCATCCAGAGCAATGTAAGTGTATTTCCAGAGAGAATTCCAGTCAGTTCTTTGTTCGAATCCAAGACCCTTTAATCCGGCACTTGGAGTATTTGCTAAAAAATAAACCTGATTTTCTTCTGATGGCGCAATTCCAATGGAAATCCGGTTGCATATATCAGGGAAATCTTTAGGAGTTATATTAGTCCACGTAACGCCGTCCAAAGATCTATACATTCCTTTAACAGAAGATATTTGCCTGCCACCTCCCATACTGCTCATTGCTGCGTACAACACTCCTGTAGATGTTATAGCAATATCTGTGAATAAAGAGAAGTTATTTCCCAAATTACCAAGCACAGGTTTCCATGTAGCTCCTCCGTCCACTGATCGGAAAATAGCACCTAATGATGTAGCTGCATATACTTCATCTTGTGCTGTATTTTTTGGATTTGTTGCTACCTTCCATACAAATTCAAATGCTCCGTCCCATGTTTGCGGGGAATTGGTTGCAGTAGTTTTTAAGGATTGCCAAGACATTCCTCCGTCAGTAGATTTTAATAAGCCGTCTCCGTTCAACTGCGATGAATTGCCCCAAATTTCTCCTGTGCCACAGTACCATATATTTCGTTTTCCTATACGTGTGTCTTGTGTAATTGTCGTTACGCATTTTATCTGAGCCGGAGTGAATGTAGAAGTCCAATGTTCACCTTTGTCTGTAGATCGCCAAATACCTCCGGAAATTCCACCAGCGAGCATGATATTCTCATTGTCGATATCTATTGCAACAGCACGTGTACGTCCTCCCACATTCCATGGTCCACGCTGTGTCCATGTAGAGGAAAGGAGTGATGCAGATTTTGGATCGTCTGATTTTCGTGGAAGGGTATTTGCAAATTTCAATTCATTGAAACGAATACCGTCAGGAATTTTGCCTGTTGCGGGGTCTCTAAGTCTCATCAATTCCCATTCAGAACGAGCTTGAGCCTCATTTACATAACCGTCAGATGATGAAAATGGTTGTGAAGAATAATGTAGAAATAGAGCATAACATATACAAACAGCAAATACAAGTCCTAAAATTGAATAACGAAGTTTCATACGATTATTTTTAAATGGAAACAATAGACTAAATATTCACAAATTTAAGTATTTGACTTGGTTTATTCGATACGAAATAAGTTGATGTTGTAAGGCAGAATAAAATTAATTTTGTTAAACTTGATGAAATTACTTTAGAGTAGTGTTTAGTAGTTCGAGTTTTGAATGGAAATGATGTTGAAAGTTGGTGAGTTATCGAAGAAGTACTACTCTCCAACGTTTTAAAGAGGAAATTACCTGTAAGAATCAGCAAGAGATTGCAAACAAGTCTGAAATAGAAAAAGCCTTACCGAATATATTCGGTAAGGCTTTTTATAACGTATTCTATTCTGCTATGATTATTACACTACAGGATATACCGAAACTTTAGTGCGGTATTTATCTTTGCGCTCAAATTTGACAGATCCGTCAACAAGTGCAAAAATTGTATAATCTTTGCCTAAACCTGTTCCATTTCCAATGTGGAAATGGGTTCCATTTTGACGAATAATAATATTCCCAGCTTTTACAACTTCGCCGCCGAACTTCTTAACACCGAGACGCTGGGCATTAGAATCGCGACCGTTTCTGGTGGACCCGCCACCTTTTTTATGTGCCATGATAAATCTCCGATAATTTGATTATGTAAATTTTTAATCAGTTTTAGTCACACTATTCGAAATTCTAAGAGGAATTCTACTTAGAGCTGAATAGCATTGATTTGAATTTGGGTGTATTTTTGGCGATGACCATTCATCTTTTGGTATCCTTTACGGCGTTTTTTGTGGAAAACCAATACTTTATCACCTTTGCCATGTCCTACGATAGTAGCACTAACAGTACCTTTAATATAAGGAGCACCGATTGAGGGGCTGCTTTCATTACCGCCTGCCAAGATATTTGTGAATTCAACTTTAGTGCCGATTTCGCCGTCAAGTTTAGCTACGGTAAGCACTTGCTCAGGACGCACATTATATTGTTCTTTTGAGATTTCTACTACTGCAAACATGATATTTATCCAAAAAATGAGATGAGTTCAAAACATTGAGCCACAAATATAAGTTTTTTATGTAAAATAGCCAAAAAATGAATGTAAAAATCTTAAATATTTTAAAATTATATTGAGAAGTAAGGTGATTACTTCTCTTTGTTAAGCACAGAAATTGCATGACGGGCAGCTACGATTCCACTTTGTGCCGCACCTTCGAGTGTAGCAGGAAGGGAAGTTGAAGTCCAATCTCCGGCAAGAAAAAGATTGGGAATAAAGGTTTGAGCCTGGAGACGGAGCAGTTCCATAGCAGGAGTTGCAAGAAAAGTAGCCGATTTTTCTTTAATTACTTTCCAAGAGATCAATTTTGCATCAGATGCTTTTGGGAAAGCGCGCTTTAATTCTTCTAAACAGAGTTTAACTACTTCTTCAGGATGTGTATCAACAAGTATATTACCTGCACTAACGGTAAGAGATATATGACCGGGGAATTTTTCAACTGATGTATTTGAACTTGGAGCAATTTTTCGCCTATTAAATATCCATTGTATGGTTGTGCCGAGCATCGCTGCAAAATCTATATCACACCATGCGAGGTCGAACCACAGATATATAGATACAATCGGTGAGAACTGATATACATGTAATGGGGTAAATTTAGGATGTGATTGTAATTCCTTCGGTAAAATCCTCAGAAGCTGTTTTGGAGGAAGTGCAGAAATAATAGTCTTTGCTTCGAATTTTTCACCTTTAGAGCTAAGTACACCTGCTATTTGTCCGTTCCTAATTTCTAAAGCCTCAACCGATGTCCCAAGATGTATTTTTCCTCCGTGTCTTAATATCCATTCAGGAAAAGGTGTGAATAATTCTGATAGTCCAACTGACGGAATAAGAATCTGAGACGCATCCTTTCCTGCAAAAAAAGCCCGCTTTAATACTTCAACAAATAGCGATGCAGAGGCTTGATTAGAGGAGGAATTTAAAGTTGCGAGGATAATCGGCTCCCAAAACCGCTCTATTATTTCTTTAGACTGGCGATATTTTTTTAAGAAATCTTGAGTTGTGAGATTTTCTGTTTTTACGTTTCCTATTTGAATGCGAAGAGCAAGTTCAAGAGCACAAAATTTTGACTTCAGTGAAATTTGTTTAAGATTCAAAATTCCTAAAATTACTCCTGCTTTTCCGGGAAGTGTTGATGTCTTTAGTATATCTTTTTTGCCATCGGAATCAATGAAATTTACTGTAAGTGTATTTTGCCTTATAAGTAGATTGTCAGTAGCAAGTTCTTTAAAAATAGAAAGTAACGAACTGTAGCATCCCATCAGGACGTGTTGTCCGTTATCAATGATTTCACCTGTAACAGTATCCTCAAATGAGCGTGCACGACCTCCGGTGTAGTTTTTGGATTCGAGTATAAGAACACGCTTTCCTGCTTTTGACAATTCAACTGCGGCGGCGATTCCTGCAGTGCCTGCTCCAATAATTATACAGTCGTATTCGTCGTTTTGCATATTGTAATCTTATGTTATTTGGTCATTCAGAATACGGAAATAACAGTAAATCACAGTTATTTTCAACAAATTTATTCATTTTATCCGAAAACATCGTTATTTTTGCAATCTGAAAAAAAGCGGATGTGGCGAAATTGGCAGACGCACTAGACTTAGGATCTAGCGTGGAAACACATGGGAGTTCGACCCTCCCCATCCGCACTCTTACCTTGAACGGCTTCCCCGGTATCACAATCTGACGTAAGATAACGATAATCAATAAGACGGTTACTTTTACTTTCAGCAAACTCAATTAAAGGATTTTTGTTTGGAAACGAATTATATTACACTTGATCCATGCACGCAAGAAGTAGAAATTACGCTTGCTAATCATGAACTCCAGCCTCATTACAGTAAAGCATATTCAGAAGCAGCTAAGAACATAGAAGTTCCCGGTTTCCGTAAAGGCAAAGTTCCTCTTCCGATCATCAAACAGCGATTCGGTCGCGCAATTGAAGCTGAATCTTTAGAGAATATTGCCAATGAAGAATTTACTACAATAGCTCGCAGAGACAATTTGCGTGTGCTCGGTAATCCTGCTTTACGTGATATTCGTAAAGACCCTAACGGAGTTACCTTTGTTATCCGTTATGAAATCATTCCTGACTTCCAACTTGGCGAGTATAAAAACCTGAGTTTAGTAACCCCTGCATATACAATCACAGATGAAGATGTTGCTCGTGAAATAGATGAAATGCTTCTTAGGGCATCAACCCTCGAGCAGGCAGAGCAAGTAACCGACTATATGCACTTGGTCAAGGTGAAGTTTACGGTTCTTGATGATGAAACAAATATACCGGTATTGTCTGAAAAACCAAGTATTCAGGAAATCTTTTTAGACAATGACGAAGTGGATGACGACCTTAAAGCATCACTTCTCAATACTCGTATCGGTGATACGTTTAATTATGTAGCACCGGCAGAAGATGAAGAAACGTTGCCTATGCGTTTCCTTTGTACTGTAATGGAAATTAATAGGATAATTGCTGCCGATTTTACAAATGAATTTGTAGAAACATTTACAAAAGGAAGGTTAGCGACTACCGAGGAACTTCGGAATGAATTGCGTACTTATATGCAGCAAGTGCACGAAAAGAAAGCACGCGAAGCCATTGAAAATCAAATATTTGATATCTTAGTCGATTCACATGATTTTGCAGTGCCTCAATCCCTTATTAAGACTGTATCGAAGGTAATGTTCGACGATTTTAAAGAACGCTTAGGTAAGGACAACCCGCAAGCAAAAGCAATGAAGTTCGAGGCTATGGCAGATGTTTTCCAAGTTCCAGCTACGCGAAATGCCCGTTGGGAAATCATCTATAACCGTATTATTGAAGAAGAAGCATTAGACGTAACTGACGAAGACCTTAAAGTATATTTTGATGTGTATAGAAGTCAAGGCGAAAATTTCAATGATGATCAATTGCGCGAGTATTTCCTTTCCGAACAGCGCATTATAGGTCCTATTCTAATGCGTAAAATGTACGATCGAATTATTGAAGAAGCTCTTGTAACAGAAATTCCGCTTGATGAATATTTAAGACAGCAAGAAGAGCAGAACTTGTTACAAAATCAATTTGATGATCTCGATAGCCACGAAGGACACAATCACGAAGGACATGACCACAGCCACGAAGGGCATGATCATAGCCACGAAGGACATGGCCACAGTCATGAACACCAACATTAATTTTATATACAAAATAAGGAGTTACTAAGTGTATAACCAACTTGTTCCGATGGTCGTGGAGCAAACCTCCCGTGGGGAACGTGCTTACGACATTTATTCCAGATTGCTGAAAGAGAGAATTGTATTTATTGGTACACCAATTGATGATAATGTTGCCAGCTTAACAATTGCTCAATTGCTTTTTCTCGAAAGCGAAGACCCGTCGAAAGACATAAATATATATATTAATTCACCCGGAGGAAGCGTTAGTGCCGGACTTGCAATTTATGATACTATGCAGTTTGTTCGTCCTGATATATCAACCATTTGCGTAGGTATGGCAGCATCAATGGCTCAGGTGCTGTTGTGTGCCGGTGCTACGGGTAAGAGATTTGCTTTGCCTAACTCACGTATCATGATGCATCAACCTCTTGGCGGAACTCAGGGACAGGCAATTGACATTGAAATTTATACAAAAGAAATGCTTCGTGTCCGTGATACTCTTTATTCGATTATTTCCAAACATTCAGGTAAAGATGTACCTACCATTCTCAAGGATGCCGACCGTGATAATTATATGGATCCAAAACAGGCTCTTGAATATGGTTTGATAGACAGAATTTTAGAGCGAAACCCGATTGCAGAAGTTAAAAAATAAGGGTGACCTTTCTCCAAAATAGTAAAATCTTAGGGACAGGCGAACAACCTGTCCTTTCTTTTTCCCCTAAAAATTGTAGCAAGTATATCTATGAAAAAAAACAAACTTATACCGGAAGGTCCCGAATGTTCATTTTGTGGACGTACTTCGAATGAAGTGACAAGTTTTGTTTCTGGTCCTGATGTATATATCTGTGATATTTGTGTATATAATGCTGCTGAAATTCTCAGGCAAGGTGCAAAAACCACTGCTACAGCTACCCAGGCGTCAAAAAAAAGCTCGAAAGTTCTCCTGAAACCATCTCAGATGAAACAGCACCTTGATGAATATGTAATTGATCAAGATAGTGCAAAAAGAGTGCTATCTGTAGCTGTGTATAACCATTATAAAAGAATCCAGGCAGGGGATTTGCTCGGTTCACTTGCAGATGTTGATATAGAAAAAAGTAACATTCTTCTTGCCGGACCAACGGGTACAGGCAAAACACTACTTGCTCAAACGCTTGCACGTATCCTTGATGTGCCATTTGCCATAGCTGATGCTACAACAATCACCGAGGCGGGCTATGTGGGTGACGATGTAGAAACAGTTCTTGTCAGTTTACTCCAAAATGCTGACTACGATGTAGAACGAGCTGAACGCGGTATTATTTATATTGACGAAATTGACAAAATCTCCCGTAGAAGTGAATCAACGAGTATTACACGTGATGTCTCCGGCGAAGGTGTTCAACAGGCATTACTAAAGATTCTTGAAGGAACTACAGCAAGTGTACCCCCAAAAGGAGGACGAAAACATCCTGAGCAGTCATTAGTATATTTAAATACCAAGAACATACTCTTTATTTGCGGCGGGGCTTTTGACGGGATTGAGAAAATTATTGCCCGTAGAATGAACACAAAAACCATCGGGTTCAATTCAAATTCCAAAAAATCGGTAGAAGAGGGATATGAAATACTTGCTCATCTTGAACCGGAAGACTTGTTGCATTATGGGTTTATACCTGAACTTGTAGGGCGGATACCTGTTATCGCACCGCTTGCTCCGTTAAGTGATGAAGCACTTCTTAATATTCTTACAAACCCGAAGAATGCTATTGTGAAGCAATATCAAAAGTTGTTTCAGATGGAAGGTGTTGAATTGGTATTTCAAAAGGACGCACTGCTTGCAATAGTTGAAAAAGCCAAAACACGTAAAACGGGTGCTCGAGGACTTCGGGCGATAATGGAAGAAGTAATGCTACCGATGATGTATGAGCTCCCTGATAAAAAGAATGTCCGCAAATGTCTTGTTACCAAAAATTCAGTTGAACACGGTGCAGAGCCGGTATTTGAATACGCTGCAGACCATGCTCCTGTTCGCCAAAGCTCAAAGAAAACTGCTGATACGAATTAATGACCTGAAAAAGTAATTATGGCAAAACTTACTTCACTATCTGACCTCGCTTCCTTATTACCCGAAAGCGATAAAAACATTCCTCAAACTGAACAAAAAAAGGGTTATGACGGCAAACCCCAGATTTTAAAAGTCGTACTTGATTCCAAAAAACGTCGTGGTAAAACTGTGACAGTCATTTCAGGGTTTCAATCGAAACCCTCTGAACTGGAAGCAATTGCGCAGACCCTCAAGAAAACCTGCGGTACAGGTGGGCAGGTGCTTGATAATACCATCGAGATACAGGGCGACCATCGGCAGAAGGCTATTGATAAGTTGAAGGCGATGGGGTATACTGTAAAATAAACTTTAGAGTTTATTCCCTATAATTCTAAATTACTTACCCATCTATATCTTGTTTACTAAAACAAGATATAGATGGGTTTTTTATATTTAAAATACTTATCTGAATAATACTCCACTCACACCCTCCTCCATAATTGAAAATTGAGTTATTGATTGTTGATTTGAACGAATGCTCTTTTGTCTTACATAAAAGAGTAGTGGGCTTTTTATGAGAGTTGTTGTTCTGAAATGGAAACTCCTTGTAGTAACATAGTTTGTGGGAAAACTTCCTGCTCGGTCTTATGTTCCTGATAAAAATAGAGTAGTTATTAGAGTAACGGGAATGTAGGATAACACGGTAATTTCGCGGTAGAAAATTTGGAGTGAGAAAAGATTTGCGTTGTGAGCTATTTAATTCTTTAGTTGTAAATTTTGTTTTGGGTTTATTTTATATATTTATCACGAGGTTATTTATGAAAAGTGCTCTACTTTTAATTTTGGTTCTTATTAGTATAGTGTTCCCAATATTTGCACAAGAAGGTGCTAATATTAAGATATACCATGGTAATAGAAATGGGTCGCCAATGAATTGTTTAGTAGATACAGAAAATGAAACAGAAATGCAAAGCAGATCGGAAGTGACTATTTATGTAGAAGAAGGTGCAAAAGTTGAATTGCAAATTACTAATGCTAATCAATATTTTTATAAGTATATCTGGAATAAGAAAAATATTAAGAATGATCTTAAAGAACCTGCTGAAATAACTAGTATGAAGAGAATACTTAGTGGTCTCATCCCTTTATCGAAATCAGATGCAAGTTCAAGTGCTGTGTCTAAAGTACTGAATAACTTAGGATGGATTGAAAATTACAATTCAATTCTTGATCAAGTAATTGTGGAAGTTAATAAAGCAATTAATGTAATAGACAGTTCGGACAGGGCAGAGAGCCTCAATGGAAATTATGATCCTCTAGATATATTATATGGAAAGGGCTTAGCGAGATCTCAAAATCTGGTTAAAGAAATGAAGTATGATGATAGGCTATTATTGTTTAAGTATGTATCGGAATCTAAAAAATTGCCAATAGAAAAATTTCTTGATTCAGTTTATGATGAAATGAAGAAGCATACAGATGATGATTTAACTGCAAAAGATTCGATAGGTTTAAAAAAAGAAATAACTCAAACTATACTTTACGCATTAAAGATAAAGAGTGATAGAATTGTTGAAGTATGTAAGAAAATTAAAAAGGATTTTTTAGATATTCCAACAAACAAAGTAGATGTATTTAAAATTGATAGTACTGACTTATTACTTACATTGAGCATTAATCCTGATACAAATAATGCGATTGGAGAGATGGAAAGAACAACAGGTGATACATTGATTGTAATCCATATTATTGTGGTTAAACCAATACCGAATATTGAATTGCTACCTACGGTTTTCATTCCCATAAACTCTTGGATTGAAAAAGTACCACAATACCAGATAAATAAAGGTAAGATTGAAATTGCTGATTCAAATGGTAGTTTTAAGGCAATAACAAGAGCTGGAGTTTTACTTAACTGGAATATATGGAAATATGGAAAACGTAAAGACAGATCTATTGGAGTAAGTTTAGGAATCGGTACTCCTATAACACTTGATGATGTAAAATCTTCTGGTTTTGCAGAAACAGTAGTACCTAAAGATATCCTTATTGGTTTAACGTTCTCTCCATATAAGACGTTCCGTTTTGGACTTGGTTATGGAATTTCATGGTTTCATAAAGGATTAGCAGATGGTATTGTTCTCGGACAAGAAGTACCTGCAGATAAAAAAATTGATGAATATTTTAAGTATGGGTTTATTCAGAGTGGATATATATATATTAGCTATGGTTTGTAAAACAATTCTCTGCTAATTTTTTTATTTAATCTTTTTGAGGTATTTATGGCATTAGTTCCTATCGCGCATTATCAATGCAATTTCCATCCCCCAACAAACACATTTAATATTGTGATTTCATTGAGTCAAAATACTCCTCCCAGGCAGCAATTGATTGTAAATTCGATTGAGGAGTTTACAGCTGTAATGCTTATGATTCAACAGCCCAATTGTGCTTTTGATACAAATTCAGGGTATGTTGTATTATGGAGGTAGTCAACTATGTATCCAACAGAATGGTAGTAGATATCTCTAAAGTTCAGCTTGTATGATTCGTAGCAATACTTTTGAATAAGGATGGAGACATATTGAAATGGCACTTGTTTGATAAATAGATAGTTTCCATTCGTCCAAGGTGTGAGAAGTATCATTGTTCCTTAAACAATTGATGTTCAGATTTAAGGTGCTATGTTCAAATTAAAAATTGTCGGTAATTTACATTTTTATTTTATTTTTATATTTTATCGGAGAAAAATTATGGCATATCAAAGTCATCCGCATTCTTTCCACACAATCTATTGTATTAGTGATACAGATTTAAGGATTCATTGCGACGTTGATGATCAAGCAGAATTAGTAGATTTACTAATGGATAGAGGGGAATTTGGAGCTAGAGAGCAATCATGGGAAATAATTTATTATCCATATTGTAAAGCAATCGGTACTACTCCTGCCTCAGATGAATATTATCGCTTTCGAAATGCACAAAATGTATTTCTTGGAGTTCCTACACTTGCAAGTGGACAAAAATTAGGGGCTTATACTGGTCTTGATAGTGAGTATAACGAATGGATTCTTGTATCGACTGGAACGCCGGGTGAATATTATATAAAGGCTAAAGATTCGTCCCTTTATTTGAAAATGTCAGGGACAGAACCAGGAGTCTATATTGAGTTAGTTGATTATGCATACAAGTCGATTTGGGCATTTCAAATGTCCGGTACCATTCCTCCTATGGCTCTTTTCAGATTACCATTGAATAAAATGTATAATAATCTGTACATTGAATAATGAAAATAGTAGATGAAATAACATTAAAATTAGAAAATGCTTGGGAAAAATTAGGAAGTAGTCCTAAACTTGATCTCGAGCAAGCACTGAATATTTTGCAAGAAGTTCGCTTGCTTAAAATAAAAAGCACTACTCAATCAAGTAGTGCTTTTATTTCTTTGGAACTTCGAACATTGCATCTTTTAGCACACACTTATTTTATTATAAATGATTTTAAGAATGCACGAGAAATAGCAGATGAGTTATTATTGCTTTCAAATCAAGAAGAATCAATCGAATATTCTGCTTTAGCTGAACATGTGTTAGCAAAGTTAGAAACTTCAGAAGCAAAATATGAACAAGCAATAAGCCGACTAACTGGAATTCTACCTAGTCTTGAAAAAGTTGGAAATTATTTATATGTTCAAGCAGTTTTGATAGATTTAAGTAATATTTGCCTTTACCAGAATAGATATGATGAGAGTATTGGGTACTTGCTGGGAGCCGAGGCAGAGTATCTTGCACACCCTACAACTCCTCGTGTATCTAAGATTATAATGTCAGGTATTGCGAATGTATATTACAGATTAGGGAATTACGACAAAGCAGAAGAGTACTCATTAAGAAATGCTAATGAGTTTAAGGTAAATAACGACATACTAGGGTATTCAAATGCTCTTCTTCAGCTTTCAGAGTTATATTCAGAACGAGGAGATTTTACAAAACAAATAAACACCCTAAAGGAAGGGATTGATATATTAAGTGGACACGATTTTTATCTTCAAATCGCAATTATGATTGGATCGCTTGGTTCTGCATATTTTGATGTAGGCGATTTCAAAAATGCTCTATTTCAATTTCAATCGGCACTATCTACATTAGAACAAGAAAAAGACATAAAAAACATTGCAATCCTTCATCAAAGGATAGGCATACTATACTCTCACCCTGACTTCGAACAACGAAATTCCGAAACTGCACAAAGCTATTTCAAACAAGCCGAGCAAACAGCGATCGAACTCTCAATGCCACATTTTCAAGCAGCTGCCCTAGAGAGTTGGTCTGAATCCTGTGTTTCTTTTGGATTGTTTGAGGACGGATATGCACTTCTTCAACGTTCAACAGCATTAGAAAAACAAATACTCAATGAAAAGTCGCTACAGCAATTGCGTGATCTCGAAGTTCAGTATGATGTTGCGTTGAAGCAAAAAGATAACGAGCTTTTAGCTGCCAATAACAAAGCACTCGAACTAGAGAGAAACCATCTGGAATCCCAACTCTCTACCAACAACAAATCCCTTCTAATCCAAATGAACGAATTAAACACATTCCGTTCGGATGTAATAGGAATTATCGCTCAATTGGATAAACAGGATGAAATCGGGAAGAAGCTAAAAACAAAAGTGCGTGAATCGCATCTGATGCAAGGAACATGGACGTCATACCTCCAAACATTCTCAAAAGTTCACCCTGACTTCCAAGCAACATTGACAAGTAAATATCGAAATCTAACACGGATGGAAGTGAAAATATGTATCCTAATAAAAGCCGGGCTTACGTCCGAAGAAATAGCTCAAATTCTCTCGCTCTCCGCCCGAACAATAGAGAATAACCGGCTGAGGATACGCAAAAAACTTAATTTGGGCGAGCGGGAAAGTTTGAGTAAATATTTAATAGAATTGTAGCATCTACTCTATTTCCCCACAGCAAACATAAAAAACTTCAAATACTGTGTTTCGGGCATTCCTACTAAAATAGGATGGTCAGGAGATTGCCCGCCGCGATAGATAAGACGAATAGGGATATTTAGCTTTACTGCTTCGGTATGAATGATTTGAAGTAATGTTTCTTCATAAATATGTTGCGAACAACTTGCAGAAACTAAAATTCCGCCCCTTCTCAAAAGTTGCAACGCTTGGCGATTTATCTCTGCATATCCTTTTTTGGCAGCACCGACATTTTTTTTGCTTTTTGTAAAAGACGGAGGGTCTAATATAATGCAATCCCACGAAGATTTATTACGTACCTCTGCTGCCAAAAAATCAAATACATCTGCTTTTTGAAATTTAATATTTGTGAGATTATTCAGTGTCGCATTATTTCCGGCTGCTGCAATTGCACCTTCTGAACTGTCAATCCCCAAAACTTCTTCTGCCCCACCAAAGCCCGCATTTAAAGCGAAGCCTCCTTGATTGCAAAAACAGTCCAATACACGAAGATTACCGGAAATTTCTCGTACTCTAACTCTGTTATGCTTCTGATCTAGAAAATATCCGGTTTTTTGCCCGCCAAGCAATGAAAGGGATAGTCGGATACCATTTTCAATTATCTCAATCTCGTCAGGGATTGAACCATACACCAATCCTTCCCGTAACTCCAAACCTTCTAATTGTCGTAAATGCGACGTGTTCTTTTCAATAATTCCTTTTGTGTTCGGAAATAAATGGAGCAATGCTTCTATAATATTTTGCATACGGGTGTCCATCCCTGCTGAAAGAATTTGGAGGGCAAAATAATCATCAAAACGGTCAATTATTAATCCGGGCAGGAAATCGGACTCACCGAATACCAAGCGATAGGAGAGCTCACCAACCATAATTTGACTGCGCAATTGCTCAGCCCTGCCGATTCGTTCTATGAAAAAGGTAGAAGAAAGTTCAGTGATTTTTTCACCAAGCAGTCGTACAGCAATCAGTGAATTAGGATTGTATAATCCGCTTCCATAAGATTTTCCTGTTGATGAAAATACTTCAACAATATTACCGGGGGCAAGCGGGGGAATCAATTTTTGAAAGTTGACGTCAAATCACAACCACAATCACTCCACAGTATATTAAGTTTTTGAAATTTTTTTCACTATCCATTTTTCACGGTCATAAATGGCCTTCTCGTTCTCGTGTGTAAACATTTATAAGCACGAATGCAGATTTTATCACTTCATTATTTAGTTCTACGTATGAAATTTCTCTCTCACTTCTTATGTTTCTTCTTGTTTAGTATTACTTCTGTATTTGCACAGCAGCGTGGTACGACTGTAATCACAGGTATTGTTACCGACAGTACTAATTCCCCTCTTATAGGTGCTACCGTTGTTGTTAATGATCTTTCAGGTAAAACTATCACTGGAGCACGCTGTGATTCCAAAGGACATTTTACTATTATTGATGTTCCTGCAGGTGAATGGAATTTTCAAGCACGCTCCATTGGGTACATTCCATTTAATAAGCGTATTCAAACTAAGAATAATGACACGGTTCGCCTTGGAACGTTGCGCTTGAAAAGTTCAAGTGTGACCATTGATGAGGTTGAGGTTACAGCCAAAGCATTACGTGTTGAGATGAAAGGTGACACTATTGATTACAATGCAAGCCAGTTCAAAACAGATAAAAATGCAGCAGCCGAAGACCTAATACGAAAACTCCCCGGTCTCGAAGTAGAAAACGGACAGGTGAAAGCTCAGGGAGAACAAGTAAAGAAGATTTTGGTTGACGGTAAGCCATTTTTTGGCAATGACCCTACAGCAGCTATGAAAAATCTTCCATCGGAGGTTATTGACCGTGTTCAAGTGTATGACCAAATGAGCGACCAATCACAATTTACACGGTTCGACGACGGCGAACGTAATAAAACCCTTAACATTATCACCAAACAAGATCGCCGCAACGGACAGTTCGGAAAAATCTATAGCGGGTATGGGGATCAAGATCGTTATACAGCCGGTGGAAATCTTAATATATTTGGCGGGGACAGACGTATTTCAGTACTTGGACTATCAAATAATATCAACCAACAGAATTTCTCGATTGATGATATTCTTGGTGCAACAAGTGGTGGTGGTGGCATGATGGGGAAGATGATGAGTACAAATATAAAGACATTTGGTGGTAATTTGGGAGGTCGCGGTGGTAGAATGTATGGAGGAGGTGTTAGTGATTTTTTAGTCAATCAGAGCGACGGAATAACTGCTTCACATGGTTTGGGACTGAATTATAGCGATCAGTGGGGAAAAGGTGTGGATATTTCGGGTAGCTATTTTGTGAACTATTCAAACAATGATGCACTTCAGAAAATTAACCGAGAAAGTTATATTACAGATACACTCACTCAGTCAAGTATTCAATCAACTTCCGGCAATTCAAAAAATCTCAATCATAGAATTAATATGCGTGCGGATATAACACTTGATTCCATGAATTCCATTTTGATTACGCCCAGAATGACATTGCAGACAAATGATCGTTCTACATCGGGTGTAACAAATACATCCGCAAATTCAACCCCCGTTAACACATCATTAACGAATAATATAAATAATTCAAACGGATTTAATATCGGTAGTGATGTACTGTACCGTTTACGCTTCCCCACAGAAGGACGAACACTTTCGGTGGGTGCTAAGCTAAATACTCGTGATAATAACAGTGATCAAAATAATAGTTCTAATAATACATATTTCTTTGAAAATACAATTTTCAACGACTCTCTACAGCAAATAATTCCTTCCGACAGCAAAGAGGAAACGTATGGCTGGAATCTGAATTTTACAGAGTCAATTGCAAAAAATCATCAACTGCAATTGAGCTATAATGGTAATGTAACCCACAGTACCGCTGACCGTAAAACATATACTGAAGATACAAATACACAAACTCTTACATTCCTTAATAAAAATCTTTCGAATATCTCATCAAGTGACTATACCACGCATCGTCCCGGGATCAGCTATCGCTTTTCAATTGTACCGGAGGTAGATACAAATGCTAAACTGCAATCCGGCGGTGCAAGTATGACTACAATGTTTGGAACCGGAGGAGGACGCGGTGGAAATGATAGAATGAGAAATATGATGGGCGGGGCAGTCGGGACATGGACATTTAATATTGGAGCTGATTATCAAATAGCAAACCTTAAAGTGAACCAAACATATCCCACCGAATTTGGTAATGAACGTTCATTCACCAACATATTGCCTTCAGTGTTTATCACAGTACGTCCTTCTGCAGTTAGCAATTTCAGGTTTAACTACCGTACCTCAACCAACCAACCGTCGATTAATCAGCTTCAAAACGTTGTGGATAATACTGACCCACTCAGAATTTCAATAGGCAATCCTACTCTTGACCAAGAATATACACATTCAGTTTATGCAAACTATGGAACTTTTAATCTTCAGAGTGCAAGTGCTTTCTTTACAATGGTTAATATGAATTTTACCCAAAGCAAAATAATTACTTCTTCGTTTATTGCAAGTCATGATACAATTTTTCAAAATCCGTTTACAGGCTCACCCGTTCCATTAGGGACAGGTGCTCAGTTCTCACGTCCTGTTAATGTGAATGGGTATTGGAATGCAAATACATTTATAATGTATAGTACACCTGCAGAGCCGCTTCCGGGTCTCAAGTTGAACCTCAATACCAATGTAGGGGTAAATTATACTCATGATTTGGGACTGATCAATGATGCTGAGAACATTGCCAATACAGTAATCATTTCTCCGGCAATTGGAGTGAGCAGTAATATAAGTGAATATACAGATTTTTCACTTTCGGCGCGTACAGCATATAATACTGTCAGTAACTCGGTTCGTCAGGACTTGAACAGTAATTATTACATACATACAATTACTGCACGAACGTCATTGATTTCTCACGATACATCTGCTTTGATGGATGGATGGGCATTATCGGGAGATTTCAGTTATTCGCTTACCACAGGGCTTTCGAGCAGTGAATATAACAAAGGGATTCCGCTTCTTAATCTTGGTGTAGGTAAACGTCTTTTCGATGGCAGGGGTGAACTGAAACTCTCGGTATTCGACCTTCTGAACCAAAACAATTCTATTACCCGGAATGCTGGAAGCGGCTATATAGAGGATGTACAAACCAATGTTTTACAACGATATATTATGCTCAGCTTTACGTATAATTTAAGGGCATTTTAAGCTGACATTTCTATATAAAGTTAAAAAAAATGAAAAAATGTCAAGAAATAGTAAGATTTTGATTTTATATAAATTTAATAATCATGGATATAACTATGAATAGCACCTGCAAAAAAAATATATTTGACTGGAAGAAAAAACTATTTATTGCTATTTCTTTTTTAGGATTGATTTTGACAACGAACTGTACTTCTAACGGAAGTGACGAAAATTGTATCAGTTACCTTCATGCAAAAGTAGAAAATGTTTCGTTTCCCGAATTTGGACAAGTAAATAAGAGTATTCCAATAAATATTTCATTTCAATGTATTAATGGATGCGGAAAGTTCGGCTCAATTGAAGAAACAAATAATGGAAAAGTTAAATCATTAAAAGTCATATCAAAATATGAAGGTTGTATATGTACTCAAGAATTACTTGTCCTAAATCATATATATGATTTTATTGCAATAGATACGGGAATATACACGGTAAATTTTCTACAACCGGATGGTGTTATTATTTCGAAATCAATAACTATTCATTAGTAATCTCATACCGGTTTATATACTGTCAATAAGAACTACAATTTCTTCTTTAGGAGTTGACGCACGTCTGACTGCTTCTCTCAACTCATCAATCAGCATATCTGAACTTTTTTGCTCTACATAGATACATGTAGCCCGTTCGCGGTTGCGATACATCCACGACGTAACTATCTGAATCTCATCCACTTCTTCGGGGGAAAGTTCTATTGTATCTATGTCATTTTCGGCAAAATATGTATTCCCAATCATTTGTTCCAAATTCGTAAGCGGAGCTTTGCGTCCAATTTCTGCTTGATAATGTAATTTCCCGCGCCGAATAAAAAACACTTCGAGTGTTTTATCCCGCTCTTGCATTGGCAATACAAGAATTACGTTATTAGCTGTTACGGATGTAGAAACTTGCTGTTGTCTATCGAATAAACGCTTTAGCTCAGTAATACGATTTCTGAGAAAAATTGCGTGCTCAAAATCCAATCTTTCTGCAGCCTCGGTCATTTCTTCCTCTAAATGAACAACAATTCCATCTGAGAAACCGCTCAAAAATTTTCGTACTCTTTCCACCTCACTCCAATACTCCTCTTTAGATTCAAAGCCAGCACATGGAGCTCCGCACCGTTTTATTTGGTGATAGAAGCATGGAGTAGCGTTTGCATTAGGTGATAATATATCACCACATAAACGCAAAGTAAAATTTCGTTGTATGGTTTCGGCTATTTCACGTGACATACCATTTGACCGGAATGGACCGTAATACTCTGCACCGTCCATTTGAATTGTATCACACCATTCTAAGCGCGGAAATTCATCCTGAACTGTAAGACGAAGAAAAGGATAACGGCGCAATTTTTTACTTGCTGTATTGAATGGCGGTTTATGAATTTTGATTTCTTTTGATTCATGCATTAATGCCGAAAGTTCGCTTCCTGATTCTTCCCATTCGATTTTATACACATAACGTATCATTTTTGCAATTTTGGGTGGTAATTGGGCTGATGATTGAAAGTAGCTTCTTACTCTTTCTTTTAGAGATTTTGCCTTGCCGATATAGAGCAAATCTCCTTTTGCACCATACATTTTATACACTCCCGGTGTGTTAGGAAGTCGGAGTAAATACTCCTCCACACGGTTTTGAATTGTTGCTGTAACTTTAGTTGGAGGAAGTCGTTTGTTTTGGAATTGAAGGAGTTCTTCGAGAGTTTCGAGTTCGTATTCTTTTTCTGCTTCTTCGAGTAAACATATCAAGAATTTGGCTGTAGCTTCAGCATCTCCAAGTGCACGATGGCGGTTACTTATTTCAATATCATAATAGTGGGCAAGTGCGCCTACATTTTTCTTCGATTCTTTTGGTAACAGCCGCTTGGCTAGTTTGTAGGTGCATAATTGAGACATTTCAATCTCGGGTATTCCACTTCGTTTCATGGTTTCCTGCACAAACTTCCAATCAAATTGAACGTTATGAGCAGCAAAAATTGCATCAGGCATTTTGAAAAATTCATAAACTATAGAAAATACTTCATCAGCTTCGGGTGCATTAAACACCATAGCATTGGAGATGCCGGTCATGTCCGAAATAAATGCAGGTATAAATTGATGAGGATTGACAAGCGATGAGTATTCTTCTATAATTTCCCCTCCGCGAACAACCACACACGCTATCTCCGTTATGCGGTTATTGACAGCATCATGTCCTGTCGTTTCCACGTCCACAACGATAATCGGTACATCCCAAAACGAGTTCATAAATCTATAATAGAGAGAAATGGTGGCAATTGAAACGCAACTTACCAAATTAGACTTTCATAAGCAACAAAGAGTATGAAAATCATAGAAGTAAGATGGACTGTGTGGTAGTAACAGTTGTTTGCTGCTTAAAAAGTACGACGTTGAACTATGAAGTACATTGAATAGAGTTTCTCAATTTAACTCAAATTTATTTTTTGGGGAAAATCTGCCGGAGCTTTTTATTTGTGGGAATTAATCTTAATTGCACTATTGACTATGTTTCGTTATATTGCTTGAATACTTGATGCTGCCATTTTTTGTATTAAAAGAAATTTTAATTCCATGCTCGAAGAAACATCAGCCTTACCGTTGTACGATTCATTACTTTCTCTACTTTCGGGTGTTGCAGATAACTCGCGTAAGGATTTATTTGCAATACGTCCCATACTAAGGGAGCTGTTTGCACTGCTGACTGCTAATGAACTGCAGTTTTTCTCGACAACATTTGCTCAGTGGAGTTATCTATGTGATAAATACTCAGTGCCTGCTCATCTTATTTCCGAAATAAACGCCTTTCGCCGTTTCTCCGCTCGTCTTGCTAAAGAAAGAACTTTGGAGTGTACTCGCGGGGATGTTCTTGCAGTTGCAAAATCAATTGCAGAATTGATTTTTTTTTTCTCGAAAGTAACTATCCCCATAGAACTATCGGAGTATTTAGCAAAGTCACATGTGCTTCAGCATAGTGTATTTCATACTGCTGAAACATTAGCTCTAATCCGTTTAATTGTAAAATCTTGTGGTGATATCGAAGAATATAACGGACGCAAACGTATTATTCTTCACGGCGAAACGGAAGACCTTGGAGCAGTAAAAATCGCTCTCTATGACCGCCATACAGAAATAGCCAATCTTGTTTGGGCAGGAGCAACACTCCATATTACAGAGATCATTAAAGCTAAGAATACTCCTTCAGGTTTTTATTCCACTAACGGAACTCTCATTGTCATTGAACCGGATATTTTGATTGATGTAACTGATGTAGCCGAATGCTTTCAGCAGAACGGTGCAAATCCACTTTTGTATTTTCTTAAAAAATTCTCTGCGGGAGATACCTCGCTCGCAGCTTTTTCGGGTACTTTGGTCAATACTTGTTTCGATGAACTGCTTCATAATCCTGAAGCTGAATTTGAGAAAATCTTTCGTAGTGCACTTGCAATAAAACCGATTCAAACACTGTATGCTTTAGGTGACAATCCAAATGCCTTATCTGATTTACTCGAGTCGGTTCGCGAACAATTCGATATTCTCAGTGCGCTGTTGCCAACGCTGCATTATGATAATTTCAGTATCGAACCCACCTTCATTTCACCAATATACGGACTTCAAGGAAGGCTCGATTTGCTGCTTGAATACGATGACCCGAAACGCAAAACGGTTATTGAATTAAAATCAGGCAAACCTCCTGCAGCTACACTTACCTTTGCTATGCAGGGTCGCCCAAGTGTGCAAACAGGAATGTGGATTAACCATTTGATACAAACGACCTGTTATAATTTATTGCTTGATTCGGCATATCAAGGACGTACAGGGGACAGTCAGGTTTTGTATTCAAGGGCAACTGAATTCCCACTAAGGAATGCGCCGAACATATCACAAAACAAACAGGATGCACTTATCTTGCGGAATAGGATTATAGCAATCGAGCATGAAATCATCGAGCGGAAGTTTTCGTTCTTAAAGAATATTTCATTAGAAAAATTTGGAATTAGACCTGATTTCAAACAAAATGAAGTGCTGGATTTCGCAAAGTTTTATTCTGGAATGAAACCACTTGAGCGAACATATTTCCAAGCGTTCCTTTCGTTCCTGATGCGAGAACAGTATGCAGGGAGAACAGGCACTGCAAATCATAGTTCCAATGGCTTTGCCTCTTTGTGGCGAGATTCTTTAGAGGAAAAGGAGCAGTCGTTTTCAGTATTGGCACATTTGGAACTTTTACCTGGAGAGTCTGATTTTTCAAAATTTCACCTTACTTTTAGGAGAACAGAAGAAACAGCGCAGGTTTCGTCATTTCGGATAGGTGATATAACAGTACTATATCCCATAGGTGAGGGAAGCCCGGTAGAAGAGCAAATGATAAAAGCATCAATACGTGAATTATCACCCGAAAGAATTACCATCAGTTTACGAAACAAGCAAATACATCGTGAGTTTTTCAGTGATGACAAGAAATGGGCTATCGAAGGAGATCAAATCGAAAGCGGATTTATTACTTTGTACCGTTCACTTGTGTCAGCACTCAAATCACCATATCATAAACGGTCGGTAATACTCGGATTACGAGCACCAGAATTTGATGTTTCGCCTGAACTCGATATTCCCAATCTCCACCCGGAGCAAAAAAACTTGCTGGCTCGTGCAATTGCCTCGAAAGATTATTTTCTTTTGCAAGGACCTCCCGGTACCGGTAAAACTTCGGTAATGCTTCGCAATCTTGTGGAGTATCTCTTTACGAAGACTGATGAAACATTACTTGTACTTGCATTTACTAATCGTGCTGTGGATGAAATTTGCTCTGCACTTAAACGCATCAGTATAGACTTACCATTTCTACGTCTTGGTGGGAAGGAAGCAACCGAACATCCTGATAAGCTACTCTCGGTAATAGCTCATGAAATTCCTATTGAGGAATTAAAAGTGCTGCTTGATAATACACGTATTATCGTTTCTACGGTTTCTTCAGTAAATTCCAATCCCGAAATACTGAAGTTAAAACGATTCTCAACTGCAATTATCGATGAAGCCTCTCAGTTATTAGAGCCGCAAATAATCGGTATCCTTGCTACCGTCAATCGATTCATTCTCATAGGTGATGAGAAACAACTCCCGGCGGTGGTTGTGCAAAATGAACGCGGGGCAGTTGTGAAAAACGACAACTTCTCTGAAATACACCTTACAGATTTGCGAATATCACTCTTTGAGCGTTTGCTCAGATGTTGCACTGCCAACGGTTGGACAGATGGATTTGGAATGCTTACCCGTCAGGCACGGATGCACAATGATATTCAGAGTTTCCCAAGTAAATTATTCTATGACAGAAGATTGGAACCTATGAATGACTGGCAACGTTTAGAATATATATCGAAGGATTCATTAGGTACTTTACTTGATGTTCCTTTGGTTGAAGGGGAGCATTCATTATCACCTGACATTATCGAAAAGATACGAACAAAGCGGATGATGTATATTCCCTCGAAGCGTGAACATCGTCCGAAAGTACATCGTGGTGAAGCTGAAATTGCCGCTGCAATTATTACCTACATTGCAGAGTGGTATGGTGATGGATTCACACAAACAACACTTGGAGTTATTACTCCATTTAGAGCGCAGATTGCAGAAATATATTCACTATTACCGGTTGGACTCAGACAATTGGTTTCTATCGATACAGTTGAGCGTTATCAGGGGAGTGAGCGGGATATTATTATCCTTTCCTGTGCGGTAAGTCATGCCGCGCAACTCCGAGCGGCGCAATCCCTTGTAGAGATTGGGGACACTTTGATTGACCGTAAATTGAATGTAGCTCTTACCCGTGCGCGTCAGCAATTTATTCTTATTGGGTGTGTGGAGATATTACAGGAATCGGTGTTGTATAGGGAGTTGTTAGAGTATATTGAGGGGGTGTAGGTTACTTAAACTACAGAAATTTAGAAATTGATGTTACACAACAATAAATTTATTGTGTATCTTGCCTTGACTTTGAATAGCTATTCTTGCTTTGATTTGAAGTTAAAAAGGATTAACAAAAATAATCTTGCATAACATCAGTTAGAAATTGAATTCTATTGAAATATTATGTTCTAAAGACTAAATGTCATTTTGAATGTAAATAAAAGAACAAAAATAACTGATAATAACTTGTTTAGGTTTGTTTCAAAAAAGGTAAGTATCTGTATAACGATAGGCAGAAAATGACATCTTCTAAATTGTTGATAAAATAATGGTTCTGTCATGGTGAACCTGATTCAGCATCTCCGTACATACATCGAAATTAGCACGTCCAAAGAGCAACGGAGACCCTGAGTCGAGTTCAGGGTGACAAGGGGACATATTTTAAATGTCATCATATTACTTTGGAGGCGACTTTCGCGACTATCAGGAACTCAGTATGACCGGCAAGTTATGTCACGCTGAACTTGACGTTGTACAAATACTTGCCAAATAAATGAGTTCTATTTATTACTTGAATTTAAGTAATAATTAATGATAGAGTTATAAAATTCTTATTTCAGTTCTTCTGTTCCGAAGGAGTATGTCTTTGGGAAGGTGTAAAGAAAGGATTAGGAATGGTGGTCTTGGTAAATTTCATCTGCACTCCAAGCGGCAACGCACTCATTAATTTTGCACGAACTACAGACGGCGTTTCGCCAAGCTGAACGGAATGAACTCCGGCAGTCATTACCCGTAGTAACTGCATTTCTTCGCTGTGAAGTGTACGGAGCTTATCACTAATCGGCAACCACACAAGATTTGCCATGAAAATACCCCACATCGTAGCTATAAATGCTGTGGCGATATGGTGAATCAGTACCGTCGGGTCACTACCGGCAGAAGCAAGAGTGGAAATCAACCCCATAACGGTTCCGATAATACCCATAGTGGGAGAATATCCTCCCATTTTTGTAAAAAGAGAGATATTGGCAAGATGTCTTTCAGTAATAAAATCCATATCAGTTTCAGCAGTCGCAAGCAGGGTTGCAGGATCTGCACCGTCTATTGAAACTTCGAATAATTTAAGAAGGAAAGGGTGTTTGATTTCATTCTTACGCCGCTCAAGTCCTAAAATACCTTCTCTTCGGGCAAGCGCGGCAAACGTAACAATTTGGTCAATTGTTTTTTGGATTTCGAATTTTGGAGGGAAGAAAACTATTGATAATAATCGGGGAATTCTGGAAAATTGCTCGAAAGAACTTCCGGCAAGCGCAGCGGCAAGTGTTCCTCCGAAAACAATAATCATTGCGGGCAGCACCCATAATGCATCGAACGTACCCCCTTCAAGGAGGTACGAACCAAAAATAGCGACTGCGCCAAGAACAATTCCGATGAGGGTGCTTGCTTTCATACTGCCGAAAATTACCGTTATACTTTCAGTTGTGCAAATTATTTATACAAAGATACAATTCGGCACTGTCTTTTCGCTGATTTATATATAAGAACACAATTGATTGATTATTCGATCAACGAGATGTACTTTTAGGGAAATAGTTAAGTATTTGTATGCTTCAACGGGTTCAGCATGACAGATACGGTATGCTACACTGAAATTGTATGTCACCCTGAGTTCATCGAAGAGATCAATTACTTGCCAAATTATTTATACTGTAAGTGTAAAATAATTATGTCCTTCAAGATATATGGTAATTCCTACCGGAGGAAGTCCATTAACGATTGATTCATAAGTCTTGAACCGACTTGAAGAGAATATTGAAGTGCATTTTCCTCTTTTTTAAGATTGATGAGTGATTCAGGAATATTCGTATCTTCTTTTCTGGAACGAAATTCACCAAGCCGGGTATTATCTTCGGTAATTTGCTCGCTTATGGTTTCCATTCTGCTTTGTTTGTAACCGATTCGACCGATTTCCAAGTCTATATTCGACATTTCACGTGTCATATCTGATACATAAGACTGCAATGTGCGTTGCTCCCCTGTCGAGAATAATTCGCTGGAATCGCGCTGAGTGCCATCTAATCGATAATTCAAAAGATTATATGATTTGATTAGTGTGTCGAATATTTCTGTTCCGCCTGTTCCAAATGCTGCATCTGCTTTGGCATTAATAACTTCCGTTGTATTTGGACTTGTATTTATAATCCTGTCCTGCAAATTGCCTTTGAAAACCACTTGATAACCTGACGGGTTGGCAGCTGTCGGTGCAATTTGAATAAGCTCAAATGGTTCATTTGTAACTTGCGGCGGAACGGGAACAATAGATTCAGGGGTGGTTTTTGTACCGCTGAAGGAATATTTACCGTTGAAATCACTGTTCGCAATCTTTACCATATCAGTTAACTGCTGAAAAATCTGCTGAGCAAGCACAGGCAATTTATCGTGGTTAGAGGATTCAGCTGCCACAAGTCCGATTTCACGGACTGTTGTTAATTTATCGGAAAATGTCTGTAGGTTAGCACCAACATTCAATAGTTCCTCACCGGCTGAAATCATAGATTCTTTATAGATTGCATTGCGATTAATCAGCGTGGACAGTTGCTGGACATCCGCAACTCTTTCTGGAGCATCGGCAATTCTTATTATATCTTTTCCTGTGGCAATCCGTTGATTCTCTTTATCCATACGTTCCTGAATCTGAAACAGATTGCTTTGAAACGTAGTCGTTTGGGAATTTGTTGTGATACGCATAAAATTAATCCTTTTTTATAAGGGATTGTTATTTAAGTGTTGTTGAAGAAAGGCTGAAATTGAACCTTCAAGTAGTTTCAAAAAATCATAAACATTAGTAATTCAGCAATACAATTTTTAACGTCCTAAATTAATAAGAGTGCCGAGCATTTCACTGGTTGTATTTATAACCCGGGCTGCAGCCTCATAACCTTTCTGAAACTTTACCAAATTGATGGCTTCCTCATCCAAATTAACTCCGATAACCGCCTCGCGTTGAGCATTTAACTGGTCGGCAATCATACTGGTTGTTTTTAGACCGCTTTGGGCATCTCCACCTGCATTTGCCACCTTATTTAAAAAAGAAGTATAATAATTAGCCGGAGTTTGACCTGATAAAAAAGTAGGGTCGTTTGCAATTCCGGCAATACCACGGGCAACTGTATTATCACCCGGAACACCCGCAGCATTTGCTAATGGAAGATTACGGGGTTGTCCCTTAACTGCGGCATCAAGATCAATGCTAAAAGCATCTATGGAAGTTGATGCAAAGAAATTTCGGTTAGGTGCAACAGTATCATCCAAACCAAATCCTGTAACGCTTGCAGCATTCACCTTATTAACGATTGCTACAGCCAAGTCACTTAAATTCTTAGCTACTGAAAACCCGCCGGATGTATCCTTGTCATCTAACGTAACATTATAATGTTTCAATGCACTTGCAAATTCACCAGAATCAGGGGATAAAGTTACTAAAGGTGTACCCCCATTATCTACAAGATCAATTTTTGCGGTGCGTTCACCTGTACCGCTTATTGTTTCGTTTAGTTTGAGTGTGGCTGAAAAAGTTCCTGTTACCACAGAATTACCTGCTATGGTAACATTCGCCAAACCGTGATTGTCAATTGAAACAAATACTGTACCTGCATATTGCGAAAGTTGTTCTATACGTTTGGAACGTTCATTGTTTATGGTATTGGTTGTATCTAACGACTGCGCTTGGGCAAGTGTTATTTGTCTGTTAAGATCGGCAATTTCTTTTAAGAGACCGTTTACCGTACCTATTTGAGTGCCGAGTTTATCGAATGTTTGCCCTCGCAATTCACTCAGACCTGTTGCTGTTGCACGTATTTCATCAGCGAGGTTCTGTCCTGCATTGAGGGCAAGTTCACGTCGTGGAATGCTCTCAGGTTCAAGTGCAAGCTCTTGGAATGAGCTGAAAAACTTTGTGATAGAATCATCCAAACCATATTCTGACGGTTCTCTCAGAACAGTTTCGATACTTTGTAATGTTCTGTCATCTGCTTCATAACCGGATTTACGCGATAAGTTATTGCGAATTTCGCGGTCAAAATATTCTTCACGAAAGCTTTTGATAGCACTTACCGTTACACCGGTTCCTATAAATCCGCTGGTAGGAATTAGTGTTGGGGAAGTCTCGGTAAAAATTGCAGTTTGCCTTGCATAGCCGGGGGTATTAATGTTTGCAATGTTATTACTGGTAACACCCAAACCTGTTTGCTGGGCTTGCAAAGCACGTTTGCCGATTTCTAAACTGTTAAATCCGGTCATAGTAGTTCTTTCTTAACAAAAATTATACACGTACATTGCAAACACGCACGTTACTTTCGGCAAAAAACGTCAGGATTTCCTTTACACTTGTCCGTGCTCTGAACGCCAAAACACGGTTGGTAGCATTTAAAAGCTGCCATTCACCCAAAAGTCCTTTGAGTTCTGTGTGCAGTTTCTTGAAAACGTCTTGCTCATAACCCTCTAATGTAGGAATTAGTTCACTCATAGCAAGTTCGGATGCATCCCGTGTTGAAATACTCAAATGAGCCGCTAATATTTTCCATCTGGAAACTTCTTTTTGCTGCATTGCTGCCAAGAGTTCCTTTTGCTCAGTTGCAAGACGGTCTAATTCATCTGCATCATGATAGATGAGTGCTTTTTGTTGTGATTGAGCATATTTGACAAGCTCATACATCATAACCCGCTCATCTTCTAAAACTGTAAGGATATCATTCATGCTTCATATCTTTCTGCATAGTGTTTCACTTTACGAACATACGCTTGTGTCTCTTGAAAAGGTGGGATTCCGCCGTGTTTTTTAACATTGCCGGGTCCTGCATTATAAGCGGCTAATGCTTTGTCAACATTCCCGCCGAATTCATCAAGCATTTGGCGTAAGTATTTTGTACCGCCATGGATATTATCGGCAGGATCGAAAGAATTTTTAACTCCCAAGCCGTTTGCAGTTCCATCCATCAGTTGCATAAGTCCTTTTGCTCCGACTGAGGACACTGCATTGTGTTTCCCAGCGGATTCGGCGGTAATAACAGCTTTAATTAAACTGTCAGGTACATTGAATTTCTTGCTTGCTGCTGTTATTATCGAATCGTATTTTTCTAACCTGTTCTCAACACGATCTGAAAAAGTATCAATAACATCATTTTTTACAGATGGCAGAGGAGACGGACTTTTTCCTGTCTGAGGAATTGGAGCAGCAGGAATTTCCGTTGAAATGGCATCCAAGGTGTCTCCGCCTGTCATTTTTTTATAGATCATATCGGCAAGCCCCATCCCTTTACCCGAACGGGAAACGAAATCGGAAAATTGCATATCTGCATAACTTCCAAGCATATCAGCCCCAAAGGTCATATTCTCGCCGTTTTCTTTGTGGTCGTCATCGAGCATTGATTCCTTCATTTGTTTCATCATCATGCTTACGAACATCGACTCAAATCCGCGTGCAGCTTTTGAATATTCTTTCTTTTGAGCTTCGCTTAAATGACCCGAGTCTGTTGCGGTCATTTTGAGTTTAGCAATTGATTCCATGCGGGAGTTTTGGAGCGCGGAATTTGCGGCTGAAGTATCCAAGCCATTAATTTCAGATGCCATTTTGACCTCTTCTTGTTTATTGAATTACCAAATCACCTTGCAATGAACCTGCTTCTTTGAGTGCCTGAAAAATTGCAATTAAATCTCGCGGAGAAACTTTAAGCGACGTAAGAGCATTTGCCATATCTTGAACTGTTGATGTTGCCGGAAGTGCAATCGGGGCTGTTTCCTCCTGTTGTGCCGTCACAGCCGAGTTTTGAACCTGCTGTGTACGACCTGCTACTGAGAATGGTGGAGGTTGAGAAACACTGGTTGTGCGCTGTATCTGAATTTCCAAACCACCGTGTGCAACTACCGCAGGCAGTAACTGAACTGCACCGCCTACAACTACTGTTCCTGTACGCTCATTGATAACAACCCGTGCTGCAACATCACTTACAATAGGCAATGCTTCAATTTGTGCAATTAATTGCATTACTTGACCTTGTGTTTGTCCCGCAGGAAGTTTTACTTCAATGGTTGCACCGTCGATGGAGGTTGCAGCATTCGATAAATTCGGTGAACGGTTTATTACTTCGGCTACGCGAGTGGAAGTTGTAAAATCAGGCTCACGTAATATTACACGAAGTAATTGATTCTGAACAAACTGCCCCTTGATTTCCTGTTCGATAATTGCACCACCCGGGACACGACCTGCTGAAACGAAGTTTTTGCCTACACGTGATCCGTCAGAACGGAAATCGTAACCGCCGACAGATAATCCGCCTTGTGCAGTTGCTAGAACGGTACCGTCCTGCCCTGAAAGGGGTGTCATGAGTAATATTCCTCCTTGGAGTGATTGTGCGTCGCCCATCGAAGAAACCTGTACATCAATTTTTGATCCTTTGCGCATAAACGTAGGAATAGTCGCTGTCACCATAACTGCAGCAATATTCCTTGTGCGGAAATTTGCAGTAGGGACAATGATTCCAAACCGTTTGAGCATATTAGCTACAGATTGAACCGTGAATTTTGATTGCTGGGTATCGCCGGTATTTGCCAAACCGGATACCAAGCCATAGCCGATTATCTGTGTCCCGCTTACACCTTCTATCGAAGCAATATCTTTAATACGGGATGCTTCCGAAAGTGTGTAGCTTGCTAAAAACAGGGTAAGTATCAGTATTTTTTTCATAGTATCTAATTTTTTTATGAATAATTTGTTTATTCATTTTATGTTATTATGAGGAAGTTTTCGTTCTCACTCTAAATAATATTTCTAAGTCTGTTGGTCATTCAGAGTTTCTGACAGCCTGCGAGCAGGCTGCAAAATAATGCAATGACATTAAAGCATGGTTATTTGTATCAGTATGAAACAAGGGGGCGTGCCCCTTGCAATAAGATACTTATCTACTAATTTCTCAATTGTTATTTGACAAAAATATGAGATGTCATTTACAGTCTTCTACTGAAGAATAACAGTGTTTGATTCAATTATTTAAAACAGCCAGCGCAAGAATTTTGTAATCATTCCGGGCTCTTGTGCTTTGGTTATCGTTCCATCGCCTTCATAAGTAACAACTAAATCCATAATACTATAGGAAATAATTGAATTGTCACTTTGAATGTCAGCAGGGCGGATAAACCCTGTGAGAGTAATTGACTGGTTCTCGCCATTAAGCTGGAAAGTACGTTTCCCTTCGATCTTCAAGTTTCCGTTGTTTTCATCTTTCGGATGTTAATTGAGAAGAATTGCCGATAAAAACCGTATGGTTTTCTCTAAGGGTTCCTGTTAGCATAGTATTTGTGCCTTCGCGCATTACCCGTACTGTTTCACCGATTGAGGCGTCATTCAATACAGAACCGCGTGTTCTGATAACAACATTTCCTGCCTGAACATGTATAGTTACAGGCATTCCTGCGCGTATCCCATTTCTATCTGTAATTGCTGAACGGGTGATTATGCTTCCTTTGGGTAAAAAACGTTTTGCAGTGCTGCCCGTAATATCTGATTTACTTAATAATTCATTATCTGAAAATGCACTCACATCCCTCATTTCAAAAGAAATTTTCTGATTCGAAATAGGAGAATTTGACGAAATCGTTGCAGTTGCTACAGGAACTTCTTGCAAGATTTTAACTTGGACAGGAATTTGAATACGTCTGATTACCCGCCCATTTGCAGCAAATTCAACCCCTACATTACTCATACCGCGAAGTGACTGAGCACTTCCGGTGCATTTGGCTGTTACGCCGGGTTCTTGAAAAGTTTGATCGGCAATTTTTTGAGAAATCAATATTTCAGCTTCTCTCTCTACAGTTTTTTGAGCATAAGACAGAACTGCACTTCTAAGTCGCTCACCTGAGAAATTAGACTGTGCATTCATCGAAACTACGCTAAAGAATAGCAAAGAAACAATTGTAAAAACTCTATAATTCTTCATAACCTTTATCGTTTTAGATTAGTTGCCGTTGCCAAAATATCATCGGCGGTTTTAACTGATTTTGAATTCAATTCATAAGCGCGTTGTGCGATAATCATATTTACCATTTCCTGTACCAAATCCACATTCGAATTTTCGAGATGTGATTGATAGATTTCACCCGTATTATTTGCTCCGGGCTGTTCTGTAATCGCCCTACCTGAGGCAGTAGTTTCCATGTATAAATTATCGCCCACAGAACGAAGTCCCGCAGGGTTTACAAATCGAGCAAGCTCAATCTGGCCAAGTACCTGCTCTTCTCTTGCATCGCTTGTTATTACGCTGAGTACTCCGTTCCGAGAAACTTTTATATCAGCAGCGTTATCCGGCACACTCAAGCCCGGCTCCAAAATATATCCCTGTGAGTTAACTATTTGTCCGCTTTTATCGAGTTTGAACGAACCGTCACGGGTATAACCGATTGAATTATCGGGTTTACGAACCATGAAAAATCCGTCGCCTTTTATTGCCATGTCAAGGGGATTATTTGTTTGCGACACATCACCCTGCGAAAATTGCTTGGTTGTTGCAACAAGCTCCGTACCTGCTCCAATTTGAATTTCATTAAGCGGTTCAGTTCCTGTTTGCTGGGTATTGCCCGCAGCACGGATGTTTTCGTAGAGTAAATCCTGAAATTCAGGTCTGGTTTTCTTAAACCCTGTTGTGTTAACGTTTGCAAGGTTGTTGGAAATAATTTCCACAAAACGTTGCTGAGCCGTTAGCCCTGTGGCTGCTGTGCGTAGTGTTTTATCCATAGTAGTCTAATAGTAAATGTATTGAATGTTAGTATTTGTTTTTTAAAGAGCAAATGAAAGAAGTACATTATCCGAAACGTCCTATATCTATACTTCTGTCTAATGTGCCATCGTTGGTAGTGATTACTTTTTGTCCCATTTCGAACATTCTTTGAAGTTCAATCATTTCCACCATTTCTTTGATAATATTCACATTCGAATTTTCTACATATCCTTGTTTGATGCTTGCTTCCTCTATTGGCACGGGATTCATGATCGTGTTGTCTGTTGGAGAAAAGTGTGCACCGGTTTCACGCTGTAATGTTTGTGGGTTTTCAATATCCATTAATTGAATTCTCCCTACTGTTTGCTCGTTTGCGAATACTTCGCCCGTTTCTTCCACACGTAGAAGAATTGCTTTAGCATCATCCATTTGACCCGGTAGGAATTTTTGCTGGTTAACGTAAATAGGACCGCTTTCCCCCATAAGAGTAAGTCCGTCAGCTGTCTCTATTTTCCCATCCTTACCTAAGGTGAAATGTCCGGCTCTGCTGAAATATTGCTTGCCTTCGCTGTCTTCAAGCGTGAAATATCCCTTTTTATTATCAATTGCAAAATCAAATTGATTACCTGTACGCTCTGCAGACCCTTGTCCGAAATCTGTAAATGTATCGGTGGGTGTGTCGTCTTGCTCCACATCACCTTTCACATTATTCAGGTTGGCTTGTGCAGAAATTAGTGACCTCTCAAATGCAGACTCGCGCTTAAATCCAACCGTATTAGCATTGGCAATATTATTCGAAATTACTTCGAGACGAGTCTGCTGCGGCACCATTCCGAGTGCGGCGGTATAGATTTCTTTTACCATAATTGAGTTATATTATACATATCTAAAATCATGTAGGTTTTTTATACTCAGAATCGGGCTTACATACCGGATTCAGTTTTAAGCAACGGCAATTTCTGAGTTTGAATCTGTCAGATAGATAAATTTCAGAATTTCTGAGGCTACATCACAAAGTTCAGGTGGTACTGATTGCAGAACCACCATCGACGTTATTTCGTGCATTAGTTCGGAATCCACATATATAGGTGTACCTTTTTCAAGTATTTTAGCCAAAATTTGCTCTGCGAGCATTGTTTCCGTTGTTTCCGGAGCATGTGTCGTGACATCTGTCGGATATGTCTGTGCATAGGGAAGATTCATCAGGATTCCTAAAAATATACTATGGTTTTGCTGTAAATAATCGTATGTTTCAGATGTACTGTTTCAATGAATGTGCCAAGAAAATCAGAGTTTGAATTGAGAACAGTGAAGGAATGGGGAAATAGGCTGAAAATCAATCAATTAGGTGTTTTCGATTGATAATAACCGTATTCTTAGGGCAATTGGTATGGATGGAAATTACAAAAGGGTACAGAAGTGATGGCTATTATTCAGCATGTGGGGGATAGTGCGCACAATTTATGGCGAAAGTAGTGCAATTTTAACCAAACCGGAGAGCTTGAACAGGGGAGATTCTTGTAGCAATCCACGCGGGAATAAGAGTAGCTAAGAGTGAAATAATCAACGAAAATCCAACAACGGTCACTAAGTGCCATACCGAAAATGCTATCGGCAGAACATCAACAAAATAGACATCACCCTCCAAGTGGATTATTTTGAACCAATATTGAAGTCCGCAAATCAAATATCCGAGTCCACAGCCCACAACTGTCCCTGCTGCACCCACTCCTACGCCCTGAAGTATGAATACACGCATAATATCCCGTCGTTGCATACCTATTGCACGAAGGATACCTATTGAGTGGGTTTTCTCAACAACACTTATAAGAAGCATCGTTAGAACGTTCAATACTGCAACGATACTTATAAGTCCGAGAACGATCGGAATAGGCTTTTTTTGCAATTCTATCCATGCGAACATACTACTGTTCAAATCGTTAACGGTAAGTACAAAATAGGGATAGCCGAGTAATTCTTCGATACGCCGGGCTACTGAATTCACATTATCTATCGAATTGAGCATAATATCATATCCCGAAACGGAATTTTCAGGGAACTGAAAGAATACTCTTGATGTCTCAAGGGGTAAATAAACGTAAATATCATCATATTGCGCCATACCCGTTTCATATATTCCCACTAACTTAAATTGTCGGATAAGAGGGTTAGGTTGTCCGTTTCCGTCAGTAAGAATTGTAGTAATGATAAGGGTGTCTCCTGTTACGCAATTTAATTTTCGTGCAAGTTTCTTTCCGATTAAAACTTCAGAAGAGCGGGTATTTGAAAATGCAAACGCACCTTCAATGATTTTCTTGGGTCTTAGTGAAATTTCGGTTTGTGCGTCAATTCCTTTCAGGCGTACACCTTCAATCTCGCCGTGTGATCGCACCAAACCTTCACGTTCGATTGTTGGGGCGGCACTTTTGATTTCAGGTATTTCCTGTGTCAGTTTTGCCATTACTGACTGGTAATTCGGCAAGGATTTGTTACGAAAACCGACAAGGTGAATATGTGAAGTGAATTTTATTGCGTTTTCACGGAGTGATTGCTCAAATCCCTCAAGAACTGATAGGGATAATATCAGAGCCATGCTGCCTATCATCACACTTAGAAATGCAACTAAGCGAGTGAAGGATATAAAACGGCGACGGCGGTAGGATTGACCATACCGCCGCGCTACGAACGATGCAAGTTGAAATTTCACAAGTGTGACAGTTTACTTGTACTAATTACTTTTTCAAAACTGCTGCAACATTTTTCTGGTTAATTTCTACAGGAAAACGTTGCTTTACACGAGTAATCCATTGCTCTGTAAGACGTTTCTGAACCATATCCTGAAATGCAGGGGCAAAATCAGGGATTGCTTCTTCGAATGTCTTTTGGCGAGGCGGAGCTACTTCATTAACTTTGATAATCGAGAAGCCACGTTCATACGGCTCTGGTCCGATAACATCACCTGCATTTGCCTTCGCTTTTTCAGCAAGTGCTACTAATTTATCCTCTTTGGAGGTAGCAAGATTATGATGTCCTTTTTTCTCGCGGAATCCTTCACGCTGTGTTAGCTGTGATGCCAAGTCATCGAATTTTTCTCCGGCATCAATTCGTTTGCGTACTGCTTTTGCAGCAGAGTCCGAAAGGATATAAATCTCACTGATTTCATATTTTGTTTCGGTTCTGTATTTAGCTCTTGTCGAATCGAAGAAACTTCTGGCTTGAAGTGAATCGAATTTCAATTTACCCCATACTTCTTGTTCTTCCACTTTGAAGAGTAAGATACCGTCGCGGAAATCACGCATCAATGCAGCAAAATCTGGATATTGAAGCTCCAAACTTACAGTTGCATCATTTACTGCTTTAGGATCTGTAAATTTATCAAGTACACGTGTTATACCTTTGTAGTTAAGAGGAGTTGCACGAAGATCGCTACGTTTGTTCAAAGAATCGACAAGTGCACCTACTGTCATACTCCCGTTGGGTAATGAATACAATTGTAATGCTAAAACACCTTTTGTTAATTTACTTGACCAACTGGAATCAATTGTAGTTTTTGAAGTATCCACAAAGGCAAGGAATGATTTAAGTGCCGGTGAATTCAGTTTATATCCTAATGCAACTTTAAGCGAATCAATATGTAAACGCTTGTCTTCTTCATAGAATAAACGCTTGTAATCTTTTTTTACCGATTCGCGTTCTTCTTCAATATTCGGTACTCGTGAGGAATCACGGCGTATAATATGCAGACCGTATTCAGTCCATACCTTGCCAGATATTTCGCCATCCTTTAGGGAGAATAATGACTTTTCAAATTCAGGTAATAAAAGCTGATCTTTCATCAAATCAAAACCGCTTGAACGAGTATAGTATGAGCCCATATAGCCGCCTTTTTCTTTTGTAGTCTTATCGTCCGAATTTGCTCGGACGTAGTCCTCAAATTTTTCAGGATGTGCCTTGATAAGTGCGAGTAAACTATCTCCTTTTTTACTAATACCGAGAGAATCATTCTTACCGATTGAAGAAAGTAATAAATGACTTGCTCTAACTTTTAGACGAGGCTCATTTTTAAGGACTTTTAAGATGAAATAATTATTTCTGTAGCGAATAAGTTGGGGATATACTTCGCCAACCTTGCCGGAATATGCAGCATCTTCCACCGGACGAATAATTTTACCACCTGTTATATATGGCAATATACCGCCACGTTTTCCGGTTTCGGTATCGTCTGAAGAATCGTGAGCAACTTTCTCGAAATCAGCACCGCCACGTACCATTGCCAGAAGACGCATTGCTCGGTTGTAGGATGCTATTGTATCACCTTTTTCAGGAGAAACACAAACAATTATTTCGATTTGAACTTCCCTTTTGCGACGTTCAAGAAGTTTGGAAACCTCAGGTTCGATAATTTTCTTTTCAGAATAATGAGTTTCGGCAAGTAACCTGCGGTTTTGTGCAATATCAGTCATAACAGCAGAATCTTTATCAAGTTTACGTTCCATCGCATCTTGTACTTTTAGGCGGTATTTAATATACAGTTGCAAAAAATCCATAACGCTGTCGCGTGGAATTTCTGATAGACGTGCATTGCGGCGACCCATATTCTTATGGAAAGCATATTCGAGTTCGCCGTAGGTAATTGATTCTTTGCCGATAGTAGCAAGGACTGTTTTATCAAGTGCTGATTTGGACGCGGAGGAGGTAGAAGATTTTGCCGTTTTCTGTCCGGCTTTGCCTTTTTGTGCAGCTGCTTCATGAGTATAAATAGCTACTCCAAACAGTAAAAAGGCAACTAAACTAATTTTTCGCATGAGGGGATAATCCTGCAAAAGTGATAAATAAAATTTTTGACATAATTAAGAACCACAAAAATCCGAAAGTTTGAAGATATATGCAAACAAACTTAAAAGTAATTGATAGGAAGTAGCTTTTTTGAGGTAACATTTGGAGTGCTATAGTGATAAACAATGGAGGTGTTACTGAATTGTTTATTAGTTTTTAGTCATTTTGAGGAGATATTTATATTGTATTGGTTAATAAAAGTAAAGTGGTCTGTTTCCCCTATACAGTACATCTATGATAGATTTGAATCAGAAATAATAAAGGTAAAATTCTTGCTTCTCTGCAATTACAAATTGAGTAGCAGGCGAAGTTCATCATCAGGTCTCATATCACCGGTTCTAAATTGCATCGCCTTCCGACGCAATGGATTGAAATAATACGACAAATGAACAAGTGTTCCAAAACGGTCTGAAATCTCAAAGCCAGAGATAACAAACCCTATTCTTAGTTTTGGGATGATGACAGCATTATTTGTAGAATGATGACGGCTGTACAAAATTTGAAAACCCTGCTTTTTAATAATCGAAAGTATATGCGGAAGTAATGCCGAATATACTCCTTGTTTGCGATACTCAGGAAAAATTGCTGTATTACACATATAGAATTTCTCTGAATTCTCCTGCCAACCGTAGTGCCAACCGATACATTGTTCACCATGGAAAATCGCAATGTTCAAACGGTAGGGTTTGCCCATATTGTGACTTAATATTTTCATTGCTTCTTTCTCTGATTCAGAAAGTGAGTCAGTCACATCGAAATCTATATTGTTTTCGAAAAATTCATCATGGTATTGAGATATAATTTCACATATTTCTTCCAATGTCACTTGTCTGAAAGAATATTCGCCGAAAAGATGGGTAGTTTCCATAGCTCTGATGTATCAAATTATATCAAATCTACAATATGGTTTTAGTGCATCAGGAACTCTAATATGACCGTCATCAGTTTGATAATGCTCCAAAATTGCAACCATCAGGCGTGATGTGGCAAGCCCGCTACCGTTGAGCGTATGCACAAAATCAGGTTTGCCGCTTGCTTCTCTGAATTTGATATTTGCTCTTCGTGCCTGATAATTTTCAAAATTGGAACAGCTGGATACTTCCAGCCATTTTTGCTCACACGGCGACCATGCTTCCAAATCATAAGTCTTTGCACTTGAAAAGCTTGTGTCACCTGAACATAGCAGAAGAACACGGTAGGGGATTTCCAAAGCATTCAAAATATCTTCTACGTCATTTACCAACAATTCGAGATCATCATAAGATGATGTAGGGTGAGCGAATTTTACAAGTTCCACTTTGTTAAATTGATGCACACGAAGAAATCCGCGTGTATCTTTACCATAGCTTCCGGCCTCTCTTCTAAAACATGCAGAGTACCCGCAGAATTTCTTTGGCAGGTCATCTACCGAAAGCACATCATCACGGTGGAAGTTTGTGATAGGCACTTCTGCAGTCGGGATTGCGTAAAGATCGTCCAATTGACAGTGATACATATCTTCTGCCATTTTGGGCAATTGTCCTGTTCCGCGCATAGATGCGGAATTTACAAGGAACGGAGGGAAAATCTCGGAATAACCGTGCTTCTCTAAATGGAAATCAAGCATGAAATTTATCAATGCCCGCTCAAGGGTAGCACCTTTGCCTACATAGAACCCAAAGCCGCTGCCACTGACCTTTGCTCCACGTTCGAAGTCCAAAATGCCGAGCGATTTCCCAATTTCTACGTGATTTTTACGGAATCCTGTTTCAATGCATTCACCTGTGCGACGTACTTCGATATTATCAGTTGCGCTTTTTCCTACAGGAACAGTAGAATGCACCATGTTGGGAATACGCATTATATGGTCTTCCATTTCCGCTTCAATATTGCGTAGTTCTTCATCAAATTCTTTAATATTATCAGAAACTATGCGCATCTCTTCTATTGCGATGTTTGCATCTTGATTTGCACGTTTCATCACTGCAATTTCACCGGATACTACATTGCGCTTGTTTTTTAATGCTTCCACTTCCTGAATAATGGCACGGCGACGATTGTCGAGTTCCAATGTAGCATCTACATTAGCAGACTCATTTTTATTGATAACATTAGCGCGGACGGCATCAGGATTTTCACGGATAAATTTGAGGTCGAGCATAGGATTAGGATAGAAATATAGTGGGTAGATGTTCTCTGTTTTTTACAAAAATAGGGAAAAATGGGGAGAAATTGGTGCTAACATTCAGTAAATGAATGATAGGGCAGTGTGTTTACTTTGCTGTAATTAGAGAGTGTAGAGTATGAATATTGCGGAAAGTGATTAACAATTACGCATGGTTGAAAGTGTAGCCATAGTGAGCTTCACTCATTTCTGCCCAAACAAATGAGGGGAGTTCGGTATCTATCGATACGAAAATTGAAAATTTTTAGTGAATCGAGTGTGAGTAAATTAATAAGAAAACTCAGGAAAGAAAAGTGGAGGTATTGGGCAAGATGCACAACATGAGCAACATATTCAATTATATGTAAATTGCTCTCAACAAGTCAGGATATGAGATATAATTATATCTTTCTAAAAACAAGTATTTGCTACTATCGAAAAAACTGCTAAATTTGTACACCTTTAAACAATTATTCTCTATATGGAGTTATTATAATGAAAATTTCCAGAATCCTTTTTGCCCTCTTCTGTATTACCGCAATAGGAATCAGCGGTTGCTCTACTGCACCTGAAGATACTGAAGCTACAGTAATACCTGTTTCCGAATTAAATACATCAATAGGCTATAGCTGGTTTCAAGCAGAAACAACAGTGTATAGTACAACTGTTGATACTGCCAAAATCAGACTAATAGCGGCTGCATTCCAAGCTAACCAACAAAAAATGTATGTTTTTGTACATCCCTCATGTACATGTACAGGAACGCAGAAAACATTTCCACACACTCTTGAAGTATTGAAATTAGCAGGTGTGCCTGATTCTATGATTGTAGTTTACTCCATGCAATCATCAGCTACTAAACATCCGATGATGGATAGATTTTCATTAGGCGGTTTGCCATCCTTCTTTATTACAAAAGGAACAAATACTGTCTATATGATGCAAACACTTAATGAAAAACTCTATGCAAATGTCCCAAGTCCTGTTCCTGTAGAAGCAGGCAGCCGTTCGGTGGAAGATATGATATTAGATGGATTCACAAAATAATGATATACGTTGAGATGTCGTTTGGTGTATTTATAAAAAAAGCCGTTTCAATTTGAAACGGCTTTTTTGTTGGCATTTTTTATCATTATAAGATTCTAATCATCTTCCGTAGAAAGTTTACTTACACTCAAATCAATTTGAACGGGGTAATTTCCTGTAAAGCAAGCATTACAGTAGCCGATTCCTTCTTCTTGCGGAACAGACTCCATCAATTTTTCTACCGAAAGGTAATGAAGAGAATCAACACCCAATGCTTTACCTATTTCCTTTTCATCATCATAACTGTTCGCAATCAATTCTTCACGGCTTGGGAAGTCCATACCGTACTGACATGGATGAGTAATAGGAGGGGAAGTGATTCTCATGTGTACTTCACTTGGATTTGCCTCGCGGATTAGTTTAACAAGTGCACGCGAGGTAGTCCCGCGAACAATTGAATCATCAATAACAGCAATCTTCTTATTTTCAAGAACCCCACGTACTATATTAAACTTGGTTTTGACTTTAAATTCCCTTTGGTCTTGCCCTGGGGCAATGAACGTGCGTCCTACGTAGTGGCTTCTGATGAGTCCTATTTCAAATTTTGTTGGAATTTCTTGCTTCTCACTTTCTCGTGCGTATCCCAGAGTAGCAGTATTGCCGCTGTCTGGAACTGCGATAGCAACTACTTTATTACCTTCATCATCAGTAAAAACCGGAGCTTCTTTTGCAAGATTTTTTCCGAGTTTACGGCGGACTTTGTCCACATTGTGACCGAATATTTTACTGTCGGGGCGTGAGAAATAGACATATTCAAAAATACAATGACATGACCTTGGTGTAACATCATCAATCGTATAAGATTGTATTTCCCCTGTTTCTATTGTATTACGGTCAATCACCACAATTTCATTGTGTTTCACATCACGCACATATTCTGCGCTGATAATATCCAGAGCGCAAGTTTCGGAAACTACAAAATAGGCATATTCATCCCCCATCAATTTACGACCTATACATAAAGGACGGAAACCGTGTGGATCCCGGGCAGCATACAAGGCGTTGTCTGTCATCATCACAAGAGAATATGCTCCGCGAGTAATCTGAAGTGCCTCACGGATTTGCTCAAGTTGGGTGGTTTTTCTGCTACGGGCTATGAGGTGCAAAAAAAGTTCGCTGTCGGTGGTGGTTTGGAAAATAGATCCTTTATCTTGGAGGTCTTTACGAAGAGTTTTCGTATTAGTCAAATTTCCGTTGTGTGCGAGAGCCAAATTTCCGTTCCGGTAGTTAATCGTAAATGGTTGGACATTTGCAAGAGAACCGCTGCCGGTAGTCGAATAACGGTTATGACCTATTGCTGCATTCCCTTTTAATTTCTCGGTAAGAATACCGCTGTCGGAAAATACATCAAGAACCAAACCTTCCGCCTTATGAGTAAAAAAGCGGTTTTTATTCTTTTCGGTATCATAAAACGAAGATACGATTCCGGCTGCTTCCTGCCCGCGATGCTGAAGAGCATGAAGAGCATAATAGGTCATTATAGCAGCTTGAGGATGATTGAACGTACCGATAACACCGCAATTACATTGTGGTTTGTCGAGGTCTCTTGGAGTCATAGATAGAGTATTAAACTATGGAAAGAAGGAGGGGAACATTACCAAACTTTTACAAAAATACGATAATTTTATCGCTTTGAAACCATGTATGGTTTTTTTGTGGTGACGGTGAGAGGAGTTATCCGTTGTAAATTATAGGAAAAGTTTGATGAGAATACCTTGGTGAGAAGCTGCTCATAGACAAGGAAGCTACTATAATCCACCAATCCATAAGCTTCCTCGTTTAAACATATACGATTCGATTATATCACAAATCGGCTCTGTAAAAGTATCTGTCCTGTGAGGTCTTTGTAAGAGCTTGGCAAACCAAATTTTTGCTAATTCAAAATCTTGTATTGTAGCATAATCTTCAGGCTTACCAATATCTGAATTATCATAGTAGTCTTCATCAAAATAATATTCCCATTTCAATGTTCTAAGCCGTGATTGTAAACTTCCATAATCACTTTTTTTTAGTGTTTTGTCGCTATCCGGTTTGAAAAAATTATTTTCATAGTAAGCAATTCTGTTTTCAACAGCACAAACTACTTGCGATTGAGAGAATCTTGGTTCAAAAAGCCAAATTTTTAAATAATAGGGCTGACCTATTTCATCAAGTTGAATTTTCCAAGCATCGTAAATATCGAGAAGACCTGCCAGTATTTTTTGTTTGGTTTTTCTTTTCGGTTCGGGAATCGAACTATTGGTTAGCGAAAGTCCGCTCCATGGGTGAATTCTTATTTTTGCATAATAACAATCATATTGGTTTACTACATAATCGGAGATGTCGAGTGAAATATGTTCAATTCTCCATTTCTCAATATTCTTAAATCGACGAAAGTGTCCTCTGATTTTCTTTGTTCTCATTGGAGTGAATTTGATTGCAGAAGTTTGCATTAAAAACTGCCCATCCTAAAATTCTCTTGAACTATTCTTTTAATAGTTTAAATACTTCGAAAGATAATTGGTTGTTTACTTTTAAGAAATATGTTCCCGATACCAATTCGGAAAAGTCTCGTAGTTCAATATGTTTTCCTGACCAAATGGTTAACCCAAGCGAATTGACCAATTCATAATAAGAATCATTATTTGCTTGAACATTTATCGTTCTGATAAATGGATTAGGATAAACCAATGGTTGATTATTCTTTTCATGATTTTCATTGACCCCTGTCGGCGCATTCTGTACACATCTACACGCAAAACCTGTATTGCTACCTAATGCAAGACGTTGAATGGTATCATTTGATGCCCAAAGTGTATAGTGATATGCTTCAATGGAATTGGCTTGTGTTGAAGTCCAGAAAATGCTGCGAAGAGTTAATCCATAAAAAATCCCGAACGCGTCTCTATCTCCTGAATGCTTTGCTGAAAAACCTACCGTATTTGTTCCTGAGCCTGCTCCAAATCCTTCGCCAGTGTTTTTCAAGGCATTACCACCGTTGCCGGAAGTTGAATTTAGTAAACGACCACCGGAAATCGTGATAAGACTTTGCCATTCTTCATCAGTAGAAACGTGCCATCCTGCCGGGCATAATCCTTGTGAACCATTGGCAGCTGTATAGTTCATCAATTCATTCCATTCATATAAACCACCATAGACAAGTGCTTTTGTAACATCATTATTGATAACATATTTTTCGTAAATACCATTGTCGTGCATATCCGAATGTATTGTACTTGCTGAATCGCTTCGAACAAATTGTCCGAAATCTAAATTCTGTTTCATCCAACAGTCTTTACCGATTAATACTGTTGAGTATCTTTTACCGTCTCGTGTATCGATAAGTGAATCACCGCATACGAAGTTTTTTCCTGAATTGTAGGGTTCGCCAACATATATTGCCACATATCTATTGCCGGGTAATGTCGTAATTGACGGGTCTCCTCCGGTGAGGTTTGTATTAACATACCCTTGCCAAATAGTTCCGTCAATTGAAGAATTATACCAAATGGTTTGTCCTGCACCGTAGAATCTCAATTCGGTTGGTGAGTTCTGCATAAAGTTTCCCGTCCAATTATGCTGATTATCCGATGAATATTTACCTTGATATGTAAAATTAAGACCGTCCTTACTTGTAGCATGATATGTACCGTCTTGAGGAGGTCCTGCCGGTGCTGAATAGTGCCACATACCATTGAAATAAATTACAGCAGGGTCAATAACAGGTTTACTTGGCTGATCGAATCGTGCATTCGGTTCGAAAGAGTATGTAATTCCATCGGTGCTGGCGGCAGAATAGGTATTGACAAGTGAATCCAAGCCGCCGATAGGCATTCCATCGCTTGAAGAAAAGTAAATTCTCAAACTGTCATTACTAATGACTGCAAGAGTCGGATCGAAAGGGCGTTGGTATTTAGTAGGTAGTCCATTGATTATTATTGGTGTTGGCTCAGTCCAAGTCTGTCCTGCATTATAGGAAAACTTAACGGCCACTCTGTCCCAACTCGGAGAGTTCTTCGGCAATCTGAACCACTGAAAAACACAGGCAAGTGTATCACCCTTCCACCGGATGACACTCGGAACACCGGATGAATCCTGAAAAATTGTTGTGTTGTTGAATATGATTCCATCGTTTGACCACGAAATTTTTAACGGGCGTTCGTAAGGGAAGCCGTTTTGAGAGAAACAGTTTATTGACAGGAAGAATAGAAGGAAGGGTAGGAGAGTTTTCATAGTATTGTTTATCATAAATCTACAATTTGTAAAAAAATCCCTTACTGATTCATGTAAGTATCCTTACCCGTTTACCCCCACAGCATCGGCACTCCACAATAACTTAGCCCTGAGCAAGTCAAAATACGTAATATCCTTATGCTTCACTAATTTTATCACATTATCCGACCGCCTAACGACCAACTGCTCACCTTGAGCAATTTTATGACGAACCTGCCCGTCGGCAACCACCATCACTCCCTCGGAGAATGAGAGTACCTCGAATGTAACTTCCAAAGAATCAGGAATCACAAGCGGGCGAAGCGTTAGTGTGTGCGGGGAAATCGGAGTTATGCAGAGAACCCCTGCACTTGGAGCAATGATAGGTCCGCCGCTTGAGAGGGAATATGCAGTTGAACCGGTTGGTGTGGTTAATATCAGTCCATCTGCGCGGTAATCAGCAATCGGATGACCGTCCACCAATGCACGCACAGTAATCATACCTGTTGACTGATACTTATCTATTACAAATTCGTTGAGTGCATATACTTTCTCACCGTTCAAAGTAGCTTCGAGTACAGTTCTGTCCACAACCCTGTAGTCACCGTTTATCAATGCAACAATCGCCTCTTTCAGTTCGGCAGTAGAAAATTCTGCAAGGAAGCCTAATTTACCTACATTGACACCCATGAGAGGAACATCACTGTCAATAAGCTGTTGGGCTGCTGCAAGCATTGTCCCGTCACCACCGAACGACATGACAACATCAGCAAACTTTCCAAAATCCTCAACATTAATTCTCTCGACATTTTGTGCGATTTCAGGCGAGAATGCATTCACAACCTCATCATCAGCACAACAATTTACATTCAATTCTTTGAGTATTTCTGCTGCTTTTTCAGCCCAGAGCATTGCCGCAGGTTTCCGCGTGTTGGCAAATAACGCAAACGTATTCATTTACGTTGCCTCTCCTGTTGATGGTGAAAGTGGATTAGTACTTTCGGCTACAAAATTAAGGCGTAAATCCTGCAATGTATGCTGAATCAAACGCTGTTCGTTATCTGTAAGATTCCCGCGTGATTTTTCCTCAAGAACAGAAATCAAATCAATGATAAATGAGGCATGGTCAAGGTTCTTTTCGAGGTTGTCTGTAGCCGGATGTTTTAGTTTGCCAAGAGCTATAAAGCCCTCCATTTGAAACATTTGAATAATTCCGGAAAAATCTATTTTCATAATTGGGTCTCCGATGAGGAAATGTAGATAGTTGTAATGTGATTTTTGAAATTAATGAAGATTACAATGTCCGATAGTTCAATTAAGAGTTAAGACAAAATTAATTAACTGAGATTTAGAAAAATATATCAGAAAAATTGGCAAATATCCGATGCTTCGACGTGATCAGCATGATAGGTATATTCCGGTATTCTTTTATCCTTATTCAAGTTACGTCACCATGAGTTCCTGACAGCCACCTGCAAAGCCATCTGTAAAATAATGTAATAACCAAAAAAAAATGAAATAGAGAATCTGTCATTAAGAGTTCCTGACAACCGCCGAGTCAGCAGCATAATAATGCAATGACATTAAAGCATATTTTATTTATGTCAGTATAAGACAAGGGTATGTCCACTTGCAATAAGATACTTACCTACTAAATTCTCAATTGTTATTTGAAAACATGAGATGTCATCTACAGTCAGTCGAAGGGTTCAATTACTTTCCAAATTATATGGAGAACTTATTATATAAAGACTAAATTGTTTTCCATAAGTGCTTACGCCAGCACTTCAGCAAGACGAATCAAATGGTCTTGTAATGGTTTCTTACGTTCGTATGTTTGAGGAAGGGACGTTACTTGCAACTGCCCATGTACTTCTCCCACCATAACATTACTTGCTCCGCCAATGAGTGTTTCTACTGCACCATGACCCAATCGACTTGCCAAAACTCTATCGGCTACCGATGGCTTGCCTCCACGTTGCAAATGTCCAAGAACTGCTACTCGGGATTCAATATTATAACAATCTTTCAAAAGTGCTGCGAGTTCTACTGCTCCTCCCACTTCATCACCTTCACCAACAACAACGATATATCGTTTATGTGCGCCTTCGCGTTTGATACGTTGATGAAGATCGGGTACGTTGGTAATTGTTTCCGGTATTGCCATGTATTCAGCACCGCAGGCAATACCGACCATTGTCGCTATAAATCCAGCTTCACTCCCCATTACTTCTATAATATAGACACGCCCTTGCGAGTCGGCTGTGTCTCTAATACGGTCGATTGCTTCGGCAGCAGTATTGATTGCCGTATCGAATCCAATTGTAAAGTCAGTACCGAAAATGTCATTATCAATTGTTCCGGGAACGCCGATTGTTTTGATTGCATGATCTCTGTGGAGCAGATGGAGCCCTTTCATAGTTCCGTCGCCTCCACACGCTATCAAACCTTCTATTCCTGCCTTGATCAGATTATCAGCTGCTTTCGCTCTGAAATCAGGCATTTTAAATTCTTCACTTTGGCTTGTTTTGAGTATAGTGCCACCCAAGCCAATAATATTGGCAGTGTCTTTACGTTCGATTGTAAAGAAATCCCCTTCGATAAGTCCGGTAAATCCTCGACGTATCCCGATGACTTCAACGCCGCGAGCATTTGCGCTCCGAACAACCGAACGGATATGTGCATTCATACCCGGTGCATCAGTTCCGCTTGTGAGAATTGCAATTTTTTTCATGTTTTCTCCAAAGATAGTAAACGAAAGATAAAGATTCATTTATAATTTTTCTCAAAAATATTCCCTTTTTCCCGAAAAATGCTCTCTCTTTTGCATAATTACAGAAAAAAACCTTATTTTGTCCCAAACTAACCGATAAAAAATGCCATGAATCCTAAAATTATCCTTAATTCCGACCGTGCCCCAGAGCCTGTCGGCGCATATCCACACGCCGTTCGCGTTGGGAATATGTTGTTCCTTTCGGGTGTAGGACCCCGTGAACGCGGACAAAAAGTAATCCCGGGTGTAACGCTTGACGAGGATGGGTCAATTATAGATTATGATATAGTATTACAGACTGAATCAGTGTTCAGAAATATCCGTTATATATTGGAAGATGCAGGTTCGTCGTGGGAGAATATTTTGGATGTAACTGTATTCCTTACGAATATGAAAAAGGATTTTCCGATTGTTAATAGGATCTATGCGGAGCATTTTGCAGGGATAAATGCTTGTAGGACAACTTTGGAAATAGGGGCTTTGCCTACACCAATAGCAGTTGAGTTGAAAGTTTTGGCTTGGATTGATTAAGTTACCATTGAAAATTTATTTTTATACTTATCTATATAATAGGGAAAATTTGAGATGCATATAGCAAACAGAATATCTCGTTTGGGAACGGAAACTGCTTTTGAAGTATTGGTTCGTGCGCGCGCATTGGAGGCTCAAGGTCGGAGCATTGTTCATTTGGAAATTGGGGAGCCGGATTTTGATACTCCACACAATATAATTGAAGCTGCTAAGACTGCTTTGGATAATGGTTTTACTCATTACGGACCATCAAACGGATTGATACAAGCTCGTGAAGCGATTGCCACCTATATTAATCGCACACGGGGGATGAATATTTATAACGCAAATGAGATTGTGATTACTCCGGGTGCAAAACCAATAATGTTTTACGGAATGATGGCTGTTGTAGATGAAGGAGATGAAGTTATTTACCCAAATCCCGGATTCCCTATTTACGAATCCATGATTAACTTTTTGGGGGCAACTCCTATTGCACTTCCTCTTAAAGAGGAAAAGCAATTTCGATTTGATATTGCTGACCTCGAAGCTCGAATCACAAAGAAAACAAGAATGATGATCATCAATTCCCCGCAAAATCCTACGGGTGGCATTCTTACCCATGAAGATTTACGGGCAATTGCAGATTTGGCGATTAAACATGATATTATCGTTCTGGCTGATGAGATATATTCACAAATCACTTACGATGATTTCAAGCATGAAACAATTTTGCAATTTGAAGGAATGAAAGAGCGTACAATTTTATTGGACGGCTTCTCGAAAACATTTGCAATGACCGGCTGGAGAATGGGGTATGGTGCAATGCCTGAGGAAATTGCAAAAGTAGTATCAAAATTACAAACCAATTGTACAAGTTGTACGTCAAGTTTCTCGCAAATTGCTGGAATAGAAGCATTAAGCACAAACACAGATGCAATGGCTCATGAATTTGTAGATAAATTCAAACTGCGACGCGATGTAATAGTCGCAAGATTGAATGATATGCCCGGAGTTCGCTGCCATAGTCCGAAAGGAGCATTCTATGTATTCCCTAATATCGAAGGAACGGGAATGACCTCACAGCAATTTGCTGACTTTTCCCTTTATGATGCAGGTGTTGCTTGTTTGAGCGGAACTGCGTTCGGTTCTGTGGGTGAAGGATTTGTTCGGTTCAGCTATGCAAATTCTGTTGAAAACATTGAAGAAGGAATGAATCGAATTAAGGATGCATTGGAGTTAAGGGCGAAGAAGTAAAGAACACTCTTCTCAAGCGAAAATAAATGGAAGACAAGATGAGGCGTTCCGATAAGAGAACGCCTCTTTTTTTAGAGTCAATTTAGAAGTCTAACAGTATAAATAGGAAAACAATGGATGAAAATAATAACTCTCAAAACGATAGAAACCTTATAGATCTATCTAAACTTGCAACAGAACAACGAATTGAAAAAATAAAACGGATAGTATCCAAGCGTCAACCTACATTAACAGTCGTCCTTGAAAATGTTCATGATGCCCATAATGTATCGGCTGTTTTCCGTTCATGTGATGCTGTCGGTGTATTGGAAGTATGCTTAGTGTATTACGGCGGTCAAGAATTTCCTGATTTGGCTGAAAAAAGTTCTGCAAGTGCCAGAAAATGGGTAGGACAACGCAAGTTCATATCAGTAGAAGAGTGCTATAAGTATTTACGAAGTGAAGGTAAAAGTATATATACAACCGGCATGAACAGCAAAGCAACGTCATTGTATGATTTAAAGTTAACGGAACCTGTTGCTTTAGTGTTCGGTAATGAACATTCGGGAGTTTCTTTTGAAGCAATCGAAAAAGCTGACGGAAATTTTATTATACCGCAGATGGGAATGATACAAAGTTTGAATATTTCGGTAGCGTGTGCGGTATCGGTTTATGAAGCATTTCGGCAAAGAGATCAATCCGGGATGTACAAGCAAATACAAATGGAGGAAAACAGATATAAAAAATTGGTACAAGAATGGGTGATGAAGTAACTGATTCTTTCAATGAGGGGTTAATGAGATGGATATTAAGAAGTGAAGTTTTTGAACGAATAGCCGATAATATAACCAAGTAAATTGTAGGATAAAAAGAAATGTCATGTAAGACAATTCGGTAATAGTAGATAATATAATCAAGTGAATTGTAGGATAAAAAGAAACGCTATGTAAGAATACTCGGTAAGAATTGTGAAATTGAATAATATTAGCCAAATAATCTTGAAAAACAGTTTATTAATTTGGTTGGCACGTTAATTGCAATTGTTTCAAAAAAGAGTGAGCAGCATTCAAATGAATTTCTATCAAGAAAAAACAGCACAAAATATAACGGTCATTCTAGCTGACGATCACGAAATTGTCAGGGTCGGATTGAAGCGATTTTTGTCAATTGACCAGTCAATTCAGATAATTGCTGAAGCAACCAACGGCGAAGATGCTGTTACTCTTACTGTTTTATACCGTCCGAATATCGTATTATTAGATATTAATATGCCGCGTATGGATGGAATAAGGGCGGCTTCTGAGATTAAAAAGCAGGCACCGGATGTGAAAATCGTTATGCTTAGCGCACACGAAGATTCATATCATCTCGAAAAAGCATTAGGTGCAGGAGCGAACGGGTATCTCTCAAAGGAAATTGAAGCGAAAGAATTATTACCTGCTTTGCAAGCGGTTATGCGTGGTGAAAGAGTATTCAGCCGTTCAATTCTGCAATTGATTCAGCGAAATTCAGCTTCAATTGATGATAATAGCGGTGCTGCAGTCTCACTTACGAAGCGCGAACAAGAGATACTGGGGATGGTAGTGAAAGGACTTACAAGTTCCGAAATTGCAGATAAACTATCAATCAGCCCAAGAACGGTAGAGACTCACAGATTCAATTTAATAACAAAATTTGGTGTTAAGAATACGGCGGGCTTGGTGCGTTTCGCTGTTTTAAATGAAAATGGTTCTTGAAAAGGCTCGAAAGCTGAAATCAGTTGTTAAAATACGTAGTTTTACGGATTGACTGGTATAGCAATTAAATGCTAATTTCGCACAATGCAAAAGCTATCCCCCGAGGCTGCATACAATACACGTTGAACAGGTACATTATATGGCAAAATTTATTTACAATTTCATTGCAAAATCTGACTATCTGCATAGTCGGAATTTTACTATTATGCAACGAACTTCACAAGATAGAGTTCAGTACGGCAAAATATTTGCTGTTTTACTGCTGCTCACTGCACTTTTTCTGCCGTTTACGGTTGGAAATACTTTAGCACAAGAAAACGTTGGTATTGGTACGAAAAACCCCGATCAATCGGCAGTTTTAGACCTGAGTATTGAGCTCCTGTCGTCTCCGAAGGGGTTCTTAACTCCCCGTATGACGAGCTTGCAGAAGAACTCAATTCTTGCTCCTACTACGGGTTTGCTCATATACCAAACTGATGGTGCTTCAGGATTTTATTACTACAACGGACTTACATGGATACCGTTTATAACGTCGGTTTCCTCGTTTTCGAGTCTTGTCGATACAATGGCATGGACACTTCGCGGTAATGCAGGTACGAGCAGTGCGAACTTTTTAGGAACAACCGACCCGAAAGACCTTGTATTAAAAACAAGCAATGTTGAAAGGTTGAGAATCTCGGCGATAGGTGAAGTAAGTGTAGCATCCCTTGTTTCAGGTGGAATTGTAAAGGCTGTGCCGGGTACAGGTACGTTAGTTTCGGCAGTTGTAGGAGCAGCAGGTGATGTAGAAGCTCCTCTCGGTTTTTCTAATGGAATTACACGTAGTGGTAACAGTGTAATGCTTGGCGGGGGCTTGGCATTTAATACAACGATAAATCTTAATAACAGCAATTTCTCATTTAGCGGTCAAGGTAATGTCGGTATCGGTGTGGCAAGCCCTACATATTTATTGGAAGTTGGGGGTACTCAGGGTATTGCAAGCGTTCGTTTGCAATCATTAGCAGGAACAGGAACACGATTGGTGACATCAAATTCACTTGGTGAGCTTAGTACTCTTAACCTGCCGGGTGGAAATGTGGTAGGCGGAAGCGGTACTGCAAATTTCGTGACTAAATGGGCTGCTGACGGTTTGACCCTTCAAAACTCACAACTCTTCGATAATGGTGCAAGTGTTGGTGTCGGTACTACCAACCCAATCGGTCTCTTCTCTGTCGGTTCCACTTCTCAGTTTCAAGTTAATGCCACCGGTGCAATCACTGCTGCTACAGGCATAACATCTTCGGGTGCTATCCAATTCAGCGCATTAAATGCAGGTGGTGTTGTTAAGGCTGATCCTGTGACGGGGAATTTGTCAGTTGCCATCCCCGGTATTGATTATGAAAAAAGTCTTACGTTTACTAACGGCTTGACAAGAAATGGTGACAGTGTTCGCTTTGGTGGTACGCTTAACTCTGC